>JANTGB010000050.1 GCA_024763115.1 Desulfobulbaceae bacterium
GGTGCCGTAGATTTTCGTCATCAGACCGGTGCCGCGTATTAGTCATACGTAAACCGGACTGATGGCGGAAATATGCGGTGCCCTGTGAGCAGTTACAAAAAAAGAAAGGCCGTCTTTGGGGGGACAAAGACGGCCAGACTAAAGGAGAAAGGAGATAAGAGTTATTTCTTATGGTCTTGTCTAAAAGCAATCGTCGTGCCAATCGGTAAATAAAAAATATTTTATTTCTCTATCCCTTTATTAATAGAGGTTTCAGCTTATCATGATCATATTTTAGTTATAAAAGTTTCAGCAGATTGTGGTTAAAAAAATTGTACTCAAGGTGGCCAGTGGTAATTGGTTAAAAATAATTACGCCAAGTCAATTAGTTACAGAATAGTACAATTTTTTAAACTTTTATCTAGCCCCTCCTGTTTGGATTTTTTGCTGAATAGAATTTGTCTATTCGCTTGAGCGTACAATTTTTTGTACTTGTCGGTTTTTGTGTGAATCCTTTAATTGCCTCTGGCCCAATTGAGCAGGCCCCCGGCCAGGAGAATCTGACGATGACGCGATGAGACATCAAGATTGGCTGTAATAGTTTCACCATTAATTTTAACTTCAAGCTGGTTGCCGTCTCCAGCCAGAATACGACGAAGACCGGGGATTTCTATTTTCGCGTCCTGTTCAATCAGGTCATAATCCGCCGGATCGGCAAAGGTCAAGGGCAGAATACCGAAATTAATCAGGTTGGCCTTATGGATACGGGCAAAACTCTTGACCAGCTTGACCTCAACCCCCAGATAGCGAGGAGCCAGGGCCGCATGCTCCCGGGAAGAACCCTGGCCATAATTTTCACCCCCGGCAACCATGCCCGGGCCCTGCTCTTTGGCTCGTTTACTGAAGGTTTCATCAATCTGGCTGAAGACAAATTCACTTATAGCCGGAATATTACTGCGCAGCGGTAAAATCTGCGCGCCGGCCGGCATGATATGATCCGTGGTGACATTGTCGCCGGTTTTGAGCAGCACCGTACCCTGCCAGTTTTCCGGCGGAGGCTTGAATTCGGGAAACGGAGCAATATTGGGGCCGCGAATAATTTCAACATCTGAGCCATCAGCCTGGGGCGGCTCAATCCGAGCATCACCGGGCAGATATTTTTCCGGCAGGGAGAACGACGGGTATTCCCCCAGTTTTCTCGGATCGGTTATTTTGCCGGTAATGGCGGCGGCAACTGCCGTTTCAGGACTGCAGAGATAAACCTGATCATTTTTGGTGCCGCTGCGGCCCGGGAAATTACGCGGGAAGGTGCGCAGGGAAATGGTATTGGTGGCCGGCGCCTGCCCCATGCCGATGCAACCGAGGCAACCGGCCTGATGTATCCGGGCTCCGGCATGAATAAGGGTTTGAATGTCGCCCATTGCCGCCATATTTTCCAGCACCTGGCGGCTGCCGGGATTGATTTCAAAACTGAGATCAAGGTTGACCTCGCGGCTCTCCAGGGTTTTGGCCACTACCAGCAAGTCCCGCAATGAGGAATTTGAGCAGGAGCCAACCAGCACCTGGCTCACTGTTTTACCGGCTACCTCGCTGACCTTGACTACGTTATCAGGAGAGGTAGGACAGGCAATGAGTGGTTCCAGGCTCGACATGTCTATTTCTATTATCTTGTCATATTCCGCATCTTCATCAGCCGCCAGTTCAACCCATCCGTCGGCCCGATCCTGGCTTTCGAGAAATTTTCCGGTATTTTCATCAGAGGGGAAGAGTGAAGTGGTTGCGCCCAGTTCAGCGCCAAAATTGGTAATAGAGGCCCGGTCGGTAACCGACAACTCTTTTACGCCGGGGCCGAAATACTCCATGATATAACCGACTCCACCCTTTACGGTCAGCCGGCGGAGCAGTTCCAGCAGCACATCCCGGGCCGAAACCCAGGGCTGCAGTTTGCCGGTAAGTTTTACCCCGTAAATCTGCGGCATAATCAGGTAAAATGGTTTACCGGCCATGGCCATGGCCACATCCAGGCCTCCGGCACCTATTGCCAGCATACCCAGGCCGCCGCCCGTGGGGGTGTGGCTGTCGGATCCCAGCAGGGTTTTGCCGGGCAGGCCGAAACGTTCCAGGTTGATCTGATGGGAAATGCCGTTGCCCGGAGGCGAAAAAAACAGGCCGTAACGCCGGGCGATTGATTGGAGAAAACGATGATCATCAGCATTTTTAAAGTCGGACTGAACAAGATTATGATCCACATAACAGACTGACGATTCTGTTTTTACTCTGGGGATGCCGATTGCTTCAAATTCAAGATATGCCATAGTTCCGGTGGCATCCTGAGTCAAGGTTCGGTCTATGCGTATGCCGATTTCCTTGCCCTTTATCATTTCCCCTTCAACTAAATGAGCGGCCAGAATCTTTTCCGCGACTGTCATTCCCATAATATAATGCTCCTGTGTAATTCAGTTATCTGTAGATTTCAAAAAAGGCTTTTTACCATAATTGACCATTATTGTATAGAGGTAACTACTCATGGGGTAAGCGCCTGAATCCGTCTTCTGATATCCGGTTTGTTTTTTGACCCTGCCTTTTACCGGAAGTCAAATAAATGACTTTTGTTAGACAGGTAGAGCTGAACAAAACAAAGACAATTTAAAAAAAATTAACAAAACAAATAGATTATCTATTGTTTTACTATTTAAAATTACTATGGCATAATAGCTGCTATGAGAATCTATCCACAGTCCTTTTTTATATCGGCTGGGAAATATATAGTACAAAAAAGGCGTTTTAACAAAGAATTAAAAACAGATTAACAGTAACTATTCAGCTGCACTTCATCTGCACGCGATAAGTCTGTCTTACATATCATTAGTATGCAAAGTTTTTACCCGTAATATGGATGCCGGCCTTATCACGCACAGTTAAAGCACACGTAGTCTCACTTCGTTCGCTTACCTCTGAACAAGAGCAAAACATTGTCATACAGGTCAGTGGTTGGGGCGGTTTTTCGCCCCTACCTGAATGGTTATGATTAACAGGAGAAAAGTCCATGGCTGATGAAGAAAAACAGGCCGGGGAAAACGAAGAGCCGAAAAAATCCAATAAAATGCTTTTTATCATTATCGGCGTTGTCGGTCTCTTGGTAGTGGGAGGCGGTGGTTTTTTTGCCTACACCAAATTCCTGGCCCCGCCACCGGTTGAGGAAGAAGAAGCAATGCCGCAAGAAAAGCCGGAAGCGGTTGGAGAAATGTTTTCCATGAAGCCCTTTGTCGTTAATCTGGCCGACCCCAAGGGTAAACGTTATCTTAAGATCAAGATGAGTCTCGAGCTTGAGACGCCCGAAGCCCTGGAAAGAATTACCAAACTGGAACCAAAGCTGCAGGATATTGTTATTATGATGCTGACCAGTCTCTCTTTTGAGGAAGTTATGACTCCTGAAGGCAAGTTGCGAATCAGGGATGAACTCCAGGAGCGGTTCAATCAGGTGACCAGACCGGACAAGGTCACTCATATTTACTTTACTGAATTCGTCGTGCAATAAGATATGGAACAGATTCTAAGTCAGGACGAGGTTGATGCCCTATTAAAAGGGATATCCGGTGGAGACATTGAGGAGCCTGAAGAACTTGTCGAGGAGGATGGGCTTGACTATCAGGTCTATGACTTCTCGCAGCAGGAACGGATTGTCCAGGTCAAGATGCCGGCCCTGGATGTTATTAATGATGTCTTCCTGCGCTCCATTCGAACTTCCATTTCCAATACCCTGCGCCGCATTCTCGACATAACCGCCGTCCCCATGGAGCTTGACCGTTTCGGCGCTTTTGTCAGGACATTACCGGTGCCCAGCAGTCTCCAGATTTTCAAGATGGATCCCTTTCGCGGCCATGCCCTTTTTGTTATTGAGCCTAAACTTGTTTTTGCCCTGGTGGAAAGTTTTCTGGGCGGCAGCGGAGCTCGAAATGTCAGGATTGAGGGCCGGGATTTTACTGCCATAGAGCAACGTTTGATTCATCGGGTGGTAAATCTGCTTTTAAATGATCTGGAAAAGGCCTGGCACTCCCTTCATCCCGTCAAGGTGCAATATCTGCGCAGCGAAATTAATCCCCAGTTCGCCAAAATCTGTGAACCGGAAGACGTGGTTATTATTAACCGTTATGAGGTTGATATGGATCGCGCCGCCGGCAGTATTACTTCCTGTATACCCTTGACCAATCTGGAGTCGGTCAAGGCCAAACTGCTGACTACCTTTACCAGGGAACAGAGTGAGGAGGATATAAGCCTGAAACGGATTCTAATGGATAATATTAAAAACATTGACGCGGAAATAAAGGTGGAACTGGGGGCTGTGCCCATTTCAGCCGGTGATATTATTGCCCTGGAAAAAGGAGACATTATCCAACTTAACAAGAGAACAGATGAATTGTTACCGGTTTACATTGCCGGAGTGAAAAAATATGTAGGCTCACCCGGTATTCACCGGGGAAACAAGGCATTACTTATAAAGCGCAAAGTCTTGCAGACTGATATTGAGTAGATTGGGAGAAAAAAAATGGCTGACGAATCCATTGATGATGCCTGGGCTGATGCCCTGGAAGACTCAGGTGACACCGAGGAAGCAAAAGAGGAAAAAAAAGAAGAACCGACCAACGGCGCAACTGCGGCTGAGTTTGATGAACTGGACGAGGGTGAAAAAATTTCCTCAGGCAGCAAAAACCTTGATTTTCTGTTGGACATCCCTCTGCAGGTTACCGTTGAATTAGGGCGAAACAGCATGATTATTGACAAGATGCTCCAGCTTACCCAGGGCTCGGTTATTGAGCTTGAAAAAGCCGCCGGCGAGCCGGTGGAAATTTTTGTTAATAATAAGCTGCTGGGCAAGGGTGAGGTAATTGTCGTTAATGATCGTTTCGGGGTAAGGGTTACCGAGATTATCAGTCAGGCTGATAGAATTAAAAATATGAGTTAGCTTATTCACTTATATGAAACAGATTTCCTTCATTATATTAATATCTCTTGCCGCCTCGCGCTGCTGGGCTGCTGCCGACAACAGCGGGCCCGGGCCTGATCCGTTAACTCCCATGACAGGTCTGGCTGAATCCGGTTCCCTGCTTATTCCGGCTTTTAAGGTTGTCGGCGGCCTGCTCCTGGTTGTCGGCCTGATGCTGCTTTTTTTTATCTGGTTAAAAAAAATGGGCTTCAGCCGGAAGGCTCTGCAGCAGGGCAGCCTGATTCAGGTGCTTGATACCCGACTGATCGGCCCGAAAAAATATGTCTCAGTTCTCCGTATTGCTGATGAATGTCTGGCCGTAGGGGTGACTGAGCAGCAGATTACCCTGTTGAGCAGACTGGAAACGAGTCAAATTCCGGCAGAAGACCATAAAGATGCGGTTGTCGGGCAGGCAAAGCCTGGTTTTGCGGCTACCCTGGCCAAGGCAGCCGGTATAAATACAAAATGACAGAGATGAATTTTCGTAAAATATTCCAGCTCTTCCTGGTCATGGCAACAGTTTTCTGCTGGGTTCATGCCGCTGATGCCATTACTCTGCCTTCAGTGCAGGTGGGCCTGGAAGAGACGGACAATCCGCAGGACATGGCGGTGTTAATTGAAATACTGCTGGTTTTTACGATTCTCTCCGTGGCGCCTGCCATTTTACTTATGACAACCTGTTTCACCCGGCTGGTAGTGGCTTTTTCCTTTTTGCGCAGTGCCATGGGTACCCAGCAGATGCCGCCCTCCCAGGTTTTGATCGGCCTTTCCCTGTTTTTGACCCTTTTTATCATGTCGCCGGTTCTGCGCCAGATAAATGAACAGGCCGTTAAACCCTATATGGCTGAGGAGATAAATCTGCAACAGGCCTTTGATCTCGGGATCAAGCCCCTGCGCGGTTTCATGTTCAAGCAGACCAGGGAAAAGGATCTGGCCCTGTTTATCTCAATGGCCAAGCTGGAAAAACCGGCAAACCAGGATGAGGTTCCCACCTCCATTCTTATCCCGGCCTTTATGATCAGTGAGCTGAAAACCGCCTTTCAGATCGGTTTTGTTCTTTTTCTGCCTTTTCTGGTAATCGATATGGTGGTAGCCAGTGTGCTCCTGTCAATGGGCATGATGATGCTGCCCCCGGTAATGGTCTCCCTGCCCTTTAAACTTCTGCTCTTTGTTCTGGTTGACGGCTGGCATCTTATCGTCGGTTCCCTGGTTCAGAGTTTCGGAGGCTAGCCAAATGACCCCTGTTGAAGCGGTTACCCTGGGACAAAATGCCATAACCATAACCCTGTTGCTCTCAACCCCGCTCCTGGTTATCGGCATGGTCGTCGGTTTAATTATAGCGGTTTTTCAGGCCACAACCCAGATTCAGGAAATGACCCTGACCTTTGTCCCGAAAATTTTTGCGGTCATGCTGGCCCTGCTTTTTTTCTCCTCATGGATGTTAATAAAGCTGACTGATTATACTGAGAATCTTATTACTAATCTGCCCAATATAATTCGCTGATAAATTATGGTTGACCCTGATCTGCTTAACTGGACAATGAATCAGTTTCTCTCCCTGGTTATAATTTTAATCAGGGTGGCGCCGCTTATTTTTTTCATGCCCATTGTCGGCACTCCGGCAGTGCCTTCTCAGGTGAAAATCCTTTTCAGCCTGATGATTTCCCTGGTGCTGGTGCCGGTGGTTCCGGTCAGTGCTCTTGACCTGCCGACTACCGGGGTTGGAATGTTGATCTTTATTTTAACCGAGGTCTGCCTCGGCGCCTTTCTGGCGGTTTTTGCCCGCCTGGTTTTTGCCGCAGTCCAGGTTGCCGGGCAGATGGTCGGTATTCAGATGGGCATGGGCATGGCAGGTGTTATGGATCCGCAGTTTGGAGTCCAGGTATCTTTAATAGGGCAGTTATGGAATATTATCGCCATCTTGATTTTTCTGGCCATTGACGGCCATCATATTTTTTTCAGAACCTTGCTGGAAAGTTTTATCTGGATCAGGCCCGGAACATTACATATTACCCAGGCTACCTATAACGGTATGATGCAGGGTGCAGCCCAGATGTTTGTTATGTCGGTAAAGATTATGGCTCCAGCCTCAGCTGCGGTTTTTTTTACCCATGTAGCCATGGGAATTATCGCCAAAACCGTACCCCAGATTCCTATATTAATCGTCGGTATGCCGCTTAATATCGGGGTTGGCTTTATTTTCGTCGGCCTGTCGCTGGGATATTTTATGCCGCTGATGATAAATTATTTTGCCGACCTGGGCCGTGATCTCCCTAAATTGGCCGCTGGAATGGGTTAACAAAGGAAGTAAACCATGGCAGATGAGTCGAGTGGACAGGAAAAAACCGAAGAACCGACCGGCAGGCGGTTGTCCGAGGCCCGGAAAAAGGGTGACGTGGCCAAGAGCATGGAGGTACCGTCGGCAGCGGTTCTTCTTCTCGGGCTTTTTACCCTGTATGTTACCAGCGGTTTTATGCTTGATCATCTGCTGGCCGTGCTGCGCCACTATCTGGCTCATCTTCATTCGATTCAGATAACACCGGGAAACATGATGGCCCTGACCCAGGATTCAATGCTCCAGTTCGGCATAATGACCGGCCCACTCATGGCTGTTGTCCTGATTACGGCCCTGGCTGCCAATTATGCCCAGATCGGGGTAATTTTTACCACTGAAAAAATTACGCCTTCATTTGAAAAGATTGACCCGATCAAGGGAACCAGCAATATCTTTTCCATGCAGACCCTGGCCAATACAGTTAAATCAATTGCCAAGCTGGTTATTGTCAGCTTTGTCGCCTATCTGGAAGTAAAGAAAAATCTCGGCGGACTTATACCCTTGATGGATCAGACGCCTTATGAAATAACGGTGTTCTATGCCAGGGTTTCTTTCTGGATTTTTTTAAAGTCAGCCCTGATTATCGTCCTGCTGGCCGCTCTTGATTATGCCTTTCAACGATGGCAGTTTATGAAAAAAATGAGAATGACCAAACAGGAATTGAAGGAAGAGGCGAAAATGACGGAAGGTGACCCCCATGTCAAGGGGAGGATTCGCTCTATCCAGATGGAAATGGCCAGAAAAAGAATGATGGCTGATGTGCCGGAAGCTGACGTAGTCATAACCAACCCGACCCGGCTTGCCGTTGCCCTGCGTTATGATAGTCAATCCATGAGCGCTCCTAAAGTTATCGCCAAGGGAGCCGGGGTTGTTGCTCAGAGAATAAAAGATATTGCCCGGGAAAATGATGTGCCTCTGGTCGAAGATAAACCACTGGCCCGGGCCTTGTTTAAAACTGTTGATATTGATGAAAGCGTGCCGGAAAATCTCTTTCAGGCTGTGGCCGAGGTTCTGGCTTATGTTTACAGGCAGAAAAAAGCGGCGTAACTGTTCAGCTGCACTTCATCCGGAGTTTGCACTTACCTGCACGCGATAAGGCTGTCTTACATAGCATTAGTATGCGAAGTTTATGCCCGTAGTATGGGTGCCGGCCTTATCACGCACAGCTAAAGCACACGGAGTCTCACTTCGTTCGCTTACCTCTGAACAGTCACAGATCGGTGGTGGGGACAGTTTTTCGTCCCTACCTGAATAGTTACAAAGCGGCTTAGGGAGCTATTGTATAAATGGCTGAAAAAGTAGAAAAATTAGGGTTTAAAGCAATTCATCTGGATGGTTCCAGCCTGGTGGTGGCCGGTGGCGTCGTGGCTATCCTGATGATTATGATACTGCCCCTGCCTACTATTCTGCTTGATCTGCTCTTTACCCTGGGCATCACCATGAGCCTGGTGATTCTCCTGATGTCCATGTACAATACAAATCCGCTGGATTTCTCCTCATTTCCTTCCCTGTTGCTGTTGACCACGCTTTACAGGCTTTCCCTGAACATTGCCTCCACCAGGCTGATTCTTCTTCACGGTCATGAAGGCCAGGGCGCGGTGGGCCGGGTCATTCAATCCTTTGGCGATTTTGTCGTGGGCGGCAGTTTTGCGGTAGGTATTATTGTATTTTTAATCATGGTGTTGATCAACTTTATTGTTATCACCAAGGGTTCAGGCCGAATTGCCGAAGTTGCGGCCCGTTTTACCCTGGATGCCATGCCCGGAAAACAGATGGCCATTGATGCTGATCTCAATGCCGGTCTGATTGACGAGGAAACCGCGAAAAAAAGGCGGATGGAAATCAGTCAGCAGTCGGAATTTTACGGCTCCATGGATGGTGCCAGTAAATTTGTCCGGGGTGAGGCCATTGCCAGCATTGTCATCATGGTTATCAATATTGTCGGCGGCCTCTGTATCGGCTTTTTCCTCCAGAAAATGGATCTGCTCCAGGCCGCGGAAACCTTTTCTCTGCTTACTATTGGTGACGGCCTGGTTTCCCAGATTCCTTCGCTGATTATTTCCACCGCAGCCGGTATTATTGTCAGCCGGGCAGCGGCGGATGTCAGCATGGGCAAGGAGCTTACCAGTCAGTTTGGTAAACAACCCCAGGCCCTGGCGGTTTCCTCCGGGATTATCATGCTTTTCGGTATGATTCCCGGTCTGCCTCATCTGCCCTTCCTGCTGCTCGGCGTAATAATGGGCGGTCTGGCCTGGGTTGCCTTTCAGCATCAGGCGGAAGTTGAAGAGGTTGAGGCCAGGGAGGAAAAAGAGAAAGTCGCTGAACCGCTGCCCGGTTCTCCGGAAACGGTTGAGGCCCTGCTGGCCCTGGATATTCTTGAGCTGGAAGTAGGATATGGCCTTATACCTCTGGTGGATGAAAGTCAGGACGGCGACCTTCTTGAACGAATCCGGGGAATTCGCCGCCAGTTTGCCACGGAAATAGGTCTTATTATCCCACCGCTTCATGTCCGTGACAATCTTCAGCTTAAGCCTGATGAATATGTCCTGATGTTGAAAGGGGTGGAGATTACCAGGGGTGAACTTATGACCGGTTACATGCTGGCCATGGACTCCGGGGCTGCCAAGAGAAAAATTGAGGGAATTCCCACTGAGGAACCGGCCTTTAAGCTGCCGGCCCTGTGGATTGCCGAAGACAAAAAGGATGAGGCCCAGCTGGCCGGATATACCGTGGTTGACAGTTCAACCGTGGTTGCCACGCATTTGACTGAAGTGTTGCGCGGCCATGCTGATGAATTACTCGGCCGCCAGGATACCCAGCAATTACTGGACAACCTGGCCAAGACCCATCCCAAGGTTGTTGAAGAGTTAACCCCCAACCTGCTTTCCCTGGGGGTTGTCCAGAAGGTGCTGCAGAATCTGCTCAGGGAGCGGGTGTCTATCCGGGATATCCTGACAATCTGCGAAACAATGGCTGATTTTGCTCCCATGAGTAAAGACCCTGATATCCTTACCGAGTATGTCCGGCAGCGGCTGGCCCGCTCAATTATCGGTTCCATCAGTGATGAAGAGGGAAGAATTTCGGTTCTTACCCTGGCCGCCCAGGTTGAAGATATAATCCGGGAGTCGATCCAGAAGACGGAACAGGGCTCTTATCTGGCAATGGAGCCTAATCTGGGGCAGGCTATAATCAAGGCTATTGAAGAGCAGGTTAACCGGGTCACTGAGGAGGGATATCAACCGGTGCTGATCTGTTCTCCGCTGATCAGGCGGCATCTGCATCAGTTGATTGTCCGGTTTATTCCCCAGGCAATGGTGATTTCTCATAATGAGATTACTCCCCAGGTCAAGATTGAATCCCTGGGCACCATTGAGCTGAATCCCCGGCAGGATCAAGAAAAGGAATAGTTAGCGGCAGGTAACTACTCACGGGGTAAGCACCTTAAGTTCGCTACCACCCGTAATTGTAACTGTTTACAGGGTGCCGGAGATTTTTGTCATCAGTCCGGTGCCG
>JANTGB010000051.1 GCA_024763115.1 Desulfobulbaceae bacterium
TAGCAGGGCTACGTTGAGGATTTTGTGACATGAAGAGCGGCTGAATATGTGATACAGTTAGGATGCGAAAATGGTAAGTTATTTTTTACCGAGCCCTTAGGACGCTTACCCCATGAGTAGTTACAACTCAGGCGTAAATAAAGACATACTCCCGGTCATTGATGATTATTTTAATTCGTCCTCCATGATTTTCACCATATACCTCCCAGCCCGGCGCGCCTTTTATTTCACAACGCACCGCAGCAGGGGAATGTTTTTCTTTTTTCCGGTCATACCAGGAGATCAGCATGGCTGACTCATTATCCTTTTTCGCCGGTATTTCGGCTATGGCCCGGGCCGTATCATAATCAAGCTCAGGATTATCTATATTTATGTTGACGGTTTCCATAATTTCACCTGTTTTGTAAGTATAGAGCAAAAACATTTAATAATTTATCTTGTCACTATCCCCGGTTTGTAATAATTTAGGGCTCGTTTGAAAAATAATTTCACATTCCGGGGCACAATCCAAGCATTTAGGCGCTTAAAACCATTGTCTAAACAATTCTGATGACGAAAATCTATCGGAGTCTCCCTCCGGTCGCTTACCTGCACCCTGCAGGTAAGCGCAGACTCCGAGCAGTTACAAATACAGAGGTTTGCACTCATTAGGTGCTTACCCTATGAGTAGTTACGGCTGAACAGTTACTTTAATTTACTATTTTTACAACAACAATAAGCATGGCTGAACAAAATAAAAAATATGGAATAGGAATTGATACCGGCGGCACCTTTACTGATGTTGTTCTGGTTGACCTGGAATACAATAAGGTCGTGGCGGCGACTAAAAAAGCCACCACCCATTATAATCTCAGTATAGGCATAGGGGCCGGACTGGAAAAAATTTTATCCGCCGGCGCAGTCAGGCCCGCAGATATTGAGAAAATAGCAGTCTCGACAACTTTGGCTACTAATGCCGTGGTTGAGGGTAAAGGAGCAAAGGTGGGTCTGCTGGTGCTGGGCGGAGTAAAATCATTTGTTTTACCCATTGCCCTGACAAGATATCTCCATGGAGGTCATAATCATCTAGGCGAAGAGGAGCATCCTCTGGAGATGGAGGAGCTTATCGATCATATTGCCGACTTGAAGGATTATGTCCAGGCCTATGCTGTGAGCGCGGCCATGAGCATAAAAAATCCTACTCACGAAAAGGTTGTGGAAAAGGCTGTCAGCCTGATTGATCCCGGCAAACCGGTTTTCTGTTCATATCGAATCAGCGACCGGCCCGGAGTTCGCGAACGGGCGGCTACCGCAGTATTAAATGCCAGGCTGATGCCGGTGATGATTGATTTTTTTGCCGGTATGCGCCTTGCCCTGGGAAAGCTTGATCTAACCCACAAGGTAGAAATTATCAAGGGTGATGCCACGCCGATGAAGATGGATGATGCGGTAAAAAATGCTGCCGCTACCTTTGCCAGCGGCCCGGCGGCAACTGCCTTTTATGGGGCTTCCTGTTCCAATGAAAAAGACGCGCTCATTGTTGACGTAGGCGGCACCACCACAGATATAACCATGATTCGCCGGGGCAAGCCCACCATTGACCAGGAGGGCAGCATGATCGGTGAATGGCAGACTCATGTGGATGCGGTGGAGATGTTTACCTGCGGTATTGGTGGTGACAGTCATGTTATCCTGGACGGAAACGGGCGCTTGACAGTAGGGCCGGGCCGGGTTGCGCCCCTGTCCTTATCCACTGACACCCCGGCTCCCGACTGGCTCGGCCCCGACCTCAAATCCCAGTGCATTTCCCTGCTTCCGGGCCTGGATGAGAAAATTATCAAAAGTGATCCCATCCTGCAATTTATTGACGATAACGGTCCGACAACCCCGGCGGCCATCAAAGAAAACTTTAATATTGCGGAAATTACTCTGCTGAAGAAGATTGATGATTTTGTCCGGACCCAGACTGTTATCGGCGCGGGTTTTACCCCGACCGACGCCCTGCATGTTTCGGGCAAGCTGAAAATCGGTAACCCGGAACCGGCTCGCCGGGGCGCGGCTGTCATGGGCGAAGTAATGAACATTACCCCGGAGGAATTCTGTCGGCAGGTTATTAATGCCGCTGAAGAGAAAATTGTTGATGCCCTCTTGGAATATATTCTTAGAGTTGAGACCGGTAAGGGGCTGGAAGGAGTTTTTCCGGATTATCGCAATAATAAGGTAGTCGGCATATCTTTTTCACTGAAAATTCCCCTTATCGGCATTGGCGCCGCAGCCCGCTGCCTGCTGCCCGGTGTTGCGGAAAAATTACGGACAAAAGCAGTTTTTCCGGATTATTATGAAGTAGGCAATGCCCTGGGAGCCTTGCTGGTCAGTGGGAAGGAATCCGCTTAACCTACGGAATTGTCATAGCTGAACAGTCCTGTAAAGATCGTGACTTGGCTCATATCCTCTATCAATAAGTCTGTTGATTTAATAGGATTTTCGTTCGAGGTCAAGGCATACGGAAAAATTTACCATATGCATTTACTTGATATTCCGAGGATAAATTTTTCAGGGCAAGGCCGAAGTGTCTGCCTGACGGTGGAGATTACGGCCGGATAGCCGGAATTTGTAGCAGCTATGCAAGATCTGAACAATACCCTTGAAAAAATAAAAAAATTTCTGGATCGTTGCCGTAAAGAGGCAAACTTATCACTTGATGATGCTGTGGCGGCCCAATGGGAAAAGGTTGATTTTGTATCCCTTGAATATTTGCTGGTTGATTTAGGCATCAAGGCAAATCCGGATGTGGAATGTAAACAGTATTCTAAAAAAGCCGAAAAAATTATTAAAAAATTAGATATCAGGGAAATTGAACTGGGAAATGTCGAAGCGGATATAAGGCTGAGTTCCGTTAATTATGAAAAAGCAAAAATGGAAGCTCAGGAACTTGCAGTAAAATGCCGGAGCCTGGAATCACTGCTGGCTGAAATGCTTGGACATCGGGAAAAATTACACAATTCAGCTTCAATAATTAAAGATAATCTTGGCCCGCACACCCTTATAGGTCTGGCTGAAAAGCGTATAGAACCAAAAAGCAGGGAGTCCTTTAAAATCGGCTATAAGCATTACCTGATTGTTTCCGGTGAAAAAGGGGAGGCAGGCAATAATGCTACTCTGAAAGAATATTTCCAGGCCGTGTCTGTGCTGCAAAAAAGAATTAGTAAAATCGAACTGCCGGAACTGCCACCCATAATAAAATATATTATTCAACAGCAGATAGACATCTGCTATGAAGCCGGCAGCATGATTAAAATTTTTCTTGATTTTTGCGGTGAATCATTCCGGGAGGAATTAGAGAAAATTAACAATTTTAAAAAAAAACTGGAAGAACTGAGTCGTAAAAATATTCCAGATATTATTGACAATACCGAGGAACAGGCAGATGTTTTAGCCCAAATTATACGCAATTTTTTTTATAAATCATACCTGATCAAGGAGCTTGTCAAAGTTGAAATGCTGCTGGATAATCTCCGGCATTTCCTTCATCTTTTCAAGGGGGATTGTTTGAAAAATTTGAACGGGGAGCTCAGTGCGTCTGACTCGGCGCTTAATCCTGATGCGCTTGCCGATCAATTTAGCGTTGAATATTTTTCCGGGCTGAAAGGAGTGATCAGAATGCTCAAACTTCTTTATGGCTCCCTGAAAGGCCAAAAAACAATCAGCGAGATCGAATTGCAGGAAAAATTAAGTACGATAATAAGGACCTGTTTCTTCTATTCCTGCGACGAACAAGATGCTGCTGAAAAAATAAGCAATTTTATAAACGGTCATCTTGAGGGATATCAACAGCCATTTCCCCATGACGAATTGGCTGAGAGAGCAAAAAAAGCAATCAAGGCCTATAGCGAAGCAGTGGAAAAATATATTTATCATATCATGATAAATCCACTGCCGACGGAAAATGGAGTAGATGACGATCAGTCGAAACCTCGTCCAATTTCTCTGGGAAGATTGATAGGTAAAATAGAGGCGAGAACAGCGGTTTTGGCCAAAATTCAGCATGAACAGGAACAAACATAAAACGTAACTGCTCACAGGGCGCCGCATATTCGGAGTCTTCGCTTACCTGCGCGATCAAAACCGGCGCAGTATACTAGTGCTATGTAAGACAGGCTGATCGCGGAAAGATTCGGTGCCCTGTGAGAGCAGTTACCATAAAATTTGATTACTCAGTTGATTGACAAAGGGGATAATCATTTGTATCGTTTTGTCCTGCAAGTTTATTTCTATATTGGTAACTACTCACGGGATAAGCGCCTAACTTCGCTAACCACCGTAATTGTAACTGCTCATTAATGGCTTAAAGTATTACAGGAAGGGGGATGTATTTAATGGAAACTGCAAAAAACGGTGATATGGTAATTGTCCGCTATGATGGTTTTTTGAAAGATGGTGAGCTTTTTGAGTCATCACAGGAAACAGGCCCCCTTGAATTTCAGCTCGGCGATAATACCGTGCTGGCCTGTTTCGACAAAGCCGTTATCGGTATGCGGGTTGGCGAATCCAGGGAAATAGTTCTGCAACCGGAAGAAGCTTACGGGCCGAAAAGGCCGGATCTTATTGATATATTCCCAAGATCTTCATTTGCTCAGGAGATGGAAATAGAACCTGGTCAAGTCATTGGCATAACAATGGAAAAAGATGGAGAGGAGCATAAGATTCCGGCTTTAATTATCGAAATCAATGATAAAGGGGTAAAACTTGATTTTAATCATCCTCTGTCCGGTCAGGAAATAACCTATAAAATAACCCTGGATGCCATTAATGCCGGAAGTAATTCCGGATGACAACCTTGTTAAGGGTTTTCCAATACCACGGACATCATACATGAAACCCCTGATTGCCGCCCTGCTGTGTATAACGGCATAGCAGATTTGTTTGAAACTACGATAAAAATTCTTTCCGCCTCAATCGGACCATTTTTTATCAGATAATCTTTGACCACCTTTGCCCTGGCTGTCCCCAGCAGCTGGAGATCATCATCGGAAATAACAATATGTTCATAAATTAGTTTTTTCATTTCCCCGGGCGGCAGTGATTTTAAAAGACCAAGAAAGTTTCGTGGTCGTTCAAAGGTTGCCGCCTTATAAGCCTTTTTAAGATATTTATTATATTCTTCAGGATTTATAACTACATCATCTACCTGGACAATGGGCTGAGCCTGTTTGGACATATCTTTAAATTTCCGTATTTTCAACTGCCTGTTAAAGCTACTGTCAATCATGGCGCTTCTATCTGTTTCCGGATCGAAAAAACCGGTTATCTCGAGCTTTAAGGCCGGATGATCATACATGGCCCCGGCAAGAGCAGATAATTCTTCACTATTTTTATTTACAGGCTCCACACTGCCTGGGACAAACTCCACAAAAATGAAATCCTGATTATCGGGAAACAGGGAACCAAGCAGGGCAAAGGGCGATGTCGCCGCCTTGACAAGCAGATTTTTTATAACAGTAAAAATCACCCCGGCTACGGAAAATTCCGGATCATCCAGCTCTCCCGTAACCGGGATATCCAGTTCAATTTCTCCTGCCCTGTTTTTCAGCAGAGCTATAGCCGGCGATACCGGCAGACTGGTAGCTGTATCATTTTTTACAAAATCACCCAGGGTAATCTGATCAATAAAAGCCTTGTTGCTTGATTCGAGTTTTTTGTCTTTAATCTGATAATGGAGGTCAAGGTTCAGCTTGCCCTTGGTAAGCGGATAGCCGATAAATTTAACGGTATAGGGGGTCATGCCGGTAAGATCCACATCATGGAGCCCCACAGTAAAATCAGTATAAAAACTTTGTCGGGGATGAATTTTACCGGTTATAATCAGGGGGGAATATTGATCGAGCTTTGCTGTAAGGTTAATATCAGCCGCCACGTCTTTGCCGGATGAAAGTCCGGAAACCTGTCCCTCTATCTCATGTAACGAGGTGTTAAAAGGGGGAGAAACCTGCATATCCCTGAAAAATAATTGACTGTTGGTCAGCTTTACCCGGCCGATTTCAATCAGCGGCTCAGGGGCCGGGGGCGCGGAAGACGTGGTTATGTTTTTTCTGGAGCTTGAGCTGTTGTCTTCTTCGGCGACAATCAGGTTTGCCGTATTCAAACGGCCATCTTTATCTATGCTGATAAAAGAGTCCAGCCCGTCAATTGCCAGCGTTTTCACCCCAATGCGCAGGGGAGATGTGGTGATATTCAGGTCTTTTGCGTCAAATTTTTTCCAGGAGAGGATATTCTCACCATAAAGGTTAAGCAGAGAGAGGTTTTGGGTATCGACATTGCCGTGAAGTTTCAGCCTTACATCATCATCCTGGACGGCAAGGGACAAGGTTCCGGTTACTCCTCCGCTTCCTGAGCTGATTATGACATTGACCATGTCGTTCAGGTATGGTTGAGCGGCCTTGAAGGGCAGATCTTTTACCGCAATATCGAGGCTGAGGCTTAAAGGATCAAGCCCGGCGTTTCCTCCTATCCCGGCTGTCATGCTTTTGTTCAGCCGCAGATCAAGATCAACCCGACCTTTGTTGTTACGCTCATTACTTAGATCGCCGGCGGTAAAATTAAAATGATCCAGGACAAAACGGGCAGACTGCCCGGGAGTTTGATCAATAAAAATGCTGCTGAAGTTATTAAAGGCAATACTCTTTACCTGCAGCAGCCACTTGTCGTTATTTTCCTGATCAGCGTCAGGCTGAGCTCTGGTTAAATTTTCTTCCTGCTCTGTTTGAGTCAGGAAGTCCACAACATTAAGAGATCCGTCGGCCCGGCGGAAAAGCGGGATTACTCCGTCCCGGCTCCGACATTGACTGATTACCAGTTTACGCCCGGTCGGATCTACATCTATACCGCTTACGCTTAATCCGGGTATGATAATTTCTTCCTGCTTACGCTCGCCGGCAAGTGAAATGTCCTCCATGTCCAGACTGCCGTCGGTAATCAGGAGCATTTTGTTTTCGCTGAATTCAAAATCCGCCCTGATGTCGGTTCTGCGAGCCTTAAGTTTCGCGGCCAGGGCGCCCTGATAATAGGGGCGATATTTATCCACTTTGATGTTGTTGAGCGAAAGTTTACCTTTTGCCTGCATCGGCAGGGTGGAAAATGCTCCCTTGACGGAAATTTTCTCAGCGCTTTCGCTGGTTAAGGCAAGAATAAAATCAGCTGACCGCCCTTTAATGGAGCTGTAATTTTTTATGTCCAGATCCATAGGGCTCAGGATGGTTTTAAACGGAGTTTCTCCTGCCCGGTCGCTGAAATTAATAGTGGCTCCGCTGATTTTTGCCTCTTTCAGGGTAAGCAGCAATGGTTTGGGGTCAGGAGAAGATGGTTGTTCTTTTTCAGCTGCCCCCGCCATGATGGTTGACAGGTTAAGCGAACCGTCCGGTAAACGGTCAACCCACAGCACGGGTTTATTAAATAAAATATCGGCAAGATGAAATTCCTTACGGATAATATGGGCCTTGTCAATTTCCACCCGCAGTTCAGGAAAAGATATAAGCGGCTTTTTTGTCCGGTCGCGGATATCAACTTCCCGCAAGGCGACAACGCCCATGATTTTTACGGCAGGCCTGCCATCTTCGTGCTCCATAAAGGTAATGGAAAGATTCAGATCAAGCAGGCCGCTTTCAATGATAATACCCAAGTCGTCTGGTAAGTATGCCTGGTATCTGGTCAGGTCGATATTACGGAAATTAAGGGTAAATTCAGATTGCCGTGAAGAGTGGAAGGGCTTGGTATCCCCCTTCATGCCGATTGCGGTACCGTTAATCACAGCATCAAAAGCCGGCTTGACAAAAATTTCAACATCACTCGGCATATTTGACAGGTAAGGAAGGGCAAGATGCAGGTCGGTAATGTTGTGAATTTCTCCCTTTACCTGGTCGACAAGCTGAACTTTCCCACCTTTGATTTCAATATTATTTAAGGAAAAAAGCAGGCCATCCGTCTGTTTTTCCCCAGCTTCCTGTTTGCTGTCGGCGTTAACAAGCAGATCGGAAAAATTCCAGCTCAGATCTTTATACAGGGCAATGTTGACAGAAGGATTAATTAAGGAAATAGATGTTGTGACCAAGCCGAATTTAAAGACGGAGACAGCCTGGAGATTAATGCCGAGGGAGTCAAAAGCGACAAAATTATCTTTACTTTCTTTGTCCTGCACATGAAAGCCGTTTATCTCAAACTGCAGGGTATAAGGATTAACCTTTACCTCGGCCACTGTGGTTTGCCGGTGCAGCAATCGGCTTAATTTAGTTTCAAGCTGACAGCGGATAATGGACGGCAGTATAAAAAAGCCGAAAACAGTATAAAAAAGCAATAACAAGGTAAAGATGAACAACAGTCGTTGCCGACGTGATAAAGTTTTCCACTGTTTTTTTAAGCTCATTTTCGCCATTTTTCCCTTATTTAAAAGGTATTCTTCAAAAAAATATTTTTCTTCAGCCATTTTTTTGAATTATTATAAATAATTTTTCTCAAATAATCCTTAATTTGGTATGATTTTTTTGTAATAATATCATCTAAGGAATTCCTTATTTTTGTGTAACTGCTCACAGGGCACCGCATATTTCCGCCATCAGCCCGGTTTACGTATGACTAATACGCGGCACCGATCTGATGACGAAAATCCATCGGAGTCTCAATTTGTTCTCTTACCTCTGAACAGGAGCAAAGCGCCGTCGGACAGTTCGGTGGTTGGGGTAGTTTTTCGTCCCTACCTGAATAATTACAAAGGAGAAAAAATGGAAATGGACAAAATTATGGAGACTGTAAATTTTTATCTTACGGCTTATGCTTTTAAACTGCTTGCCGCAATTCTTGTTTTCCTGATAGGAAAGTGGATAGCGAGGAGGCTTGCCGATCTGTTTGTTAAATTACTGCAGAGAAACAAAATTGAGCCGACAATTATTAAATTTTTTGAAAATGTGATTTACTATGTCCTCATTGTTCTTGTCCTGGTGGCGGCAGCCGCTCAACTCGGGATCAACACTACATCTTTTCTGACTATTATCGGCGCTGCCGGTCTTGCCGTCGGTCTGGCCTTAAAAGATTCTTTATCCAACATCGCCGCCGGCATAATGATCGTGTTTTTACGCCCATTTACCGTAGGCGATATTGTCACTGCCGCCGGCACAACCGGTAGAGTGGAAAGCGTCAATATCTTCTGCACTACCATAGATACCCTTGACAATATGCGGGTTACCATTCCCAACAGCAACATTACCACTGATTCCATAACTAATCTTTTTGTTAATCCTACCAGGCGGGTTGATCTCGTTTTCGGAATAGGCTACGAGGATGATATTGCTAAAGCCAAGCAGATTTTAAATGATCTTATTGCGGCTGATTCCCGTATCTTAAAAGATCCCGCTCCTGCCGTCGCACTTATTGAACTGGCGGACAGCAGTGTCAATTTCGTTGTCCGGCCCTGGGTAAATTCCGCTGATTACTGGCCTGTTTATTGTGATCTCACTGAAAAAGTAAAATTGACTTTTGACCGGGAAGGGATCTCTATTCCATTCCCACAGCGGGATGTGCATCTGTACCGGGAAGCCGCTTAATTTGATGTGAACGATATGAATGAAGAATTATTGATTCTGCAGAAATTTTATAATATTATTGTCGAATTTCTGGTGACATACAGCTTACAGATTATCGGCGCAATTATTATTCTTATAATCGGTTTCAAGCTCGCCGGCCGGCTTGGCAGGCTGGTATTCGGATTATGTGAGAAACATGAGCTGGATATCACTCTTTCCAGATTCCTCGGCAATGTTGTTAAGATTACTGTCCTGGCATTTGTTATTATAATTGCCATCGGCAAATTCGGAATATCCATTGCTCCTTTTATTGCTGCCGTCGGCGCCCTAGCTTTTGGCGGCAGTTTTGCTCTCCAGGGACCGCTGTCAAATTACGGGGCCGGGGTATCAATTATTCTGACCCGGCCTTTTATCGTGGGCAATACTATTACCGTTCAAGGGGTGAGTGGTGTGGTTGATGAAATTCGCCTGGCTATTACTATCCTCTCTACAGAGGACGAGGAACAGATCACCATTCCCAACAAACATATTCTTGGAGAAATAACTGTAAACTCTTTTGCCAACAAGATTGTCGAGACTACTGTGGGTATTTCCTATGATGATGACCCGCATAAAGCCGTTATGGCGCTGCAGGAAACCCTGGCCGGGATTCCGGAAGTTGTCCGGGAGCCTGTGCCGCAGATCGGTCTTGATGAGTTCGGTGATTCCTCTCTTAATATAGGTCTTCGTTACTGGGTGGAAACCAAAAAATATTTTCAATCAAAATACAAGGTTAATCTGGCCATTCATCAAAGCCTTAAAGAAGCGGGCATAACTATTCCCTTTCCTCGGCGTGATGTGCGGATGTTGGCTGACGGCGATTAATTCTCCTATGGAAACCACACGATGTCTACGGCAGGTTGGCTTAAACATTGCGCCGTATTTTGTCGGGTTTGAGGTTTAAATGCATTTCGCGTTTGTCGGCAAACCTCTAACCTGACAAAATTTGTAGAAATTTTTTATTCAACCCAACCTGCTGATCCCCGCAGAAGGTCTTAACTCACCATTAAGCTCATGAAGAGCTGAAGTTAACATCTCGATTTTGCGTTTTTCTTTTTTTCATGGTAACCGTTCACCAGGGCACCAAATTTACGATAACCTTCAGTCCTGTAAGTGTTTACCAGTGCCTTAGATTCGTTCGTTTGGGACTTCGAAGCA
>JANTGB010000052.1 GCA_024763115.1 Desulfobulbaceae bacterium
AGTCTCCCTTTGGTCGCTTACCTGGAGTCTCCCTTTGGTCGCTTACCTGGAGTCTCCCTTTGGTCGCTTACCTGGAGTCTCCCTTTGGTCGCTTACCCGGAGTCTCCCTTTGGTCGCTTAACTGCACCCTGCAACCAGTTACAAATACAGAGGTTTGCACTCATTAGGCGCTTACCCCATGAGTAGTTACAAATTTTGTTTAAATTGACGAATGGATCTCTACGCCGGCTTAAAACAACTTAATCGCAGAGAAGGGCGGCGGCTTACCCTGATTGCCTTTCTGCTTGTCTGCCTCACCCTGGGCTGGATAATATTTTCAACTTACGGGGTACGGCGCTATTATAAGCTTTGTAAAGAGATTAATGTTGTCAAAGCGGAAAATCAACGATTGAAAGAAGAAAACAAAAATATTCGCCGGGAACTTGACCGCCTGAAAAATGATCCGGCCTATCGAGAAGAGGTGGCCAGAAAAAAATTCGGCCTGATTAAAAAAAATGAAATTATTTTTGATCTGGAATAGTTACTCTTCCTCTATCTCCTGCAAAATCCACTGCATTGCCGCCAATAGATCATCGGCAACAAAATCAGGTTGAATTTCCTGAGTCGGGCCGATGTATTGATAATCTCCCCTGCCATAGCCGGTCAGCACTAGAATTCCCCTGGCCTTACAGCATCGGGCCGCTTTAATATCAGACCAGCGGTCGCCCACCACATAAGATCTGCTCAAATCAAGGTCTAATTCCTGCGCTGCCTGGAGAAAAAGCCCGTTTCGAGGTTTCCGGCAATCACATTTTAAGCGAAATTTTTCTTCTTTGGCCTCAGGATGATGAGGGCAGATATAAATCCCGTCCACATGAGCCCCGGCAGCGGCAAGCTGCTTTTCCATCTTCTGATGCACCTCAGTCAGCAGGGATTCCGGGAAATATCCACGGGCCAGCCCTGACTGGTTGGTTACCACCACCACCGGTATCTTATGCTCGTTCAGCAGCCTGATCGCCTCTGCCGCCTGGGGCAGCAGATGAAAACGGTCAATATGATTTATGTAGCCCATCTGTTCATTGATGGTGCCATCTCTGTCTAGAAATACTGCTGGGCGCATTTGATTTTGGTTCCTTAGTTTGGAGGTTCGGGGGTTCAGGGGGTCAAAGGGTCAAAGGTTCAGGGGTTCAAAGGTTCAGGGTTCAGGGTTCAGCGGTTAATCGGCAACAGTGAGTACAGACATCGTAAATATGACTTTCTCTCGCAACACCGCTCTGCGGTGTTGCGTAACCATCGGACGCTTCGCCCCTGTTTTTTATGACGTAGAGCGTCAAAGCAGCGTCAAACCGCAGAGCGGTGTGACACGAGAGGAGTATAATAATATAGGCAGAATTTACAAAACAGTTTTTCTATATTGACTATTTTAAAACAAAGAATTAAAATAGTCATTTGAAATATCTGTTTGATTAATTTGTCTATATTTGCCGATTTCGTAAAAATCTGTTTTACCATAAAGGGCATGAAGGACAAGAAGAAAAACGTAAAATAAGCATAACTACTCATGGGGTAAGCACCTAATGATTACAAATCTCAGTATCTGTAACTGTTTACAGGGTGCAGGTAAGCGACTGGAGGGAGACTCCGATAGATTTTCGTCATCAGACCGGTGCCGCGTATTAGTCATACGTAAACCGGGCTGATGGCGGAAATATGCAGTGCCCTGTGAGCAGTTACAAATAAGCATGTTAACTTCATGCTCTTCATGAGCTTCATGGTGAATTAAGACTTTTTACGAGTTAATCAATCATATTTAATATTTTATGAAAACAACAGCCCCAAAAAAGAGCACCAAAAAAAAACTTCTGCAAAGCGCCGCAGTAATTTTTACGGAAAAAGGGTACCCCAATACCTCTATTGCTGAAATCTGCAAAATGGCCGGGGCCAACATTGCCTCGGTGAATTATCATTTTCATTCCAAGGATGCGCTTTATCGGGCGGTTCTCCATTACACCTTTGCCCAGGCTGAATCCCTTTATCCGGCTGATCTGGCCGAAGACACTCCTGCTGAAGAACAGTTTTATCAGACTATCCTTTTATTTCTGCGGGCAATCTTCAACCGGGAGATGAAGGGCAATTTTTATATTCTGGCTGCCAGGGAAATGTCGGAGCCAACTACTGCCAGCAAGGATATTATCCATGATATAGTTATTCAAAAACGGACAATAATCTATAACTTGATCAAAGAAATCTACCAGGGCGGCAACAGTAAAGTAATTTCCCTGCTGACCTACAGCGTTATCAGCCAGTGTCTTTTTATGAGCCATAATGAAAAGGGCAGAACTCATCATATCCGTCGGCCTTTTATCAACCTTGATGATGTTGCGAGTGTCGCCCGGCACATAACGAATTTTTCCCTGGCCGGTATCAGGTATTATCAGGATCTTGCAGGCATTGTTCCATGAGATATCTTGCTCTCCTTGTCTTTATATTTCTCACGGGATGCAGCCAGTATCGGGAGCTTTTTTTCTGGCAGGCTCCTGAACATTTTCCTTCGCGGTTTTCTCTATATTCCGAGGTGCCTGATGACAGCAGTGAGGGCTGGTCGGAGTTCAGGTCTGAGGACTTAAATAAATTGCTCGATCTGGCCCTGGAGGATAATTTTACCATCAAGGAGGCCCGGGCCCGGCTGGAACAGGCCCGTTACGCGGCAATTAAAGCCGGGGCTGATCTCTATCCCGAGCTTAAAGCCGGGGCCGGTTATTCTTACGAAGAACAAGAGATATCAGGAATTTCCCGAACCAGCGCAGATACCTGGTCCCTGCTCTTTACCGCCGGTTACGAGGTTGATCTCTGGCAGCGGGTACGGGCAAAAAGAGAGAGTAAGCTCTTGCTGGAGCAGGTGTCCAGCGAGGATCTGCGGGCTGCCCGGATCAGTGTCGGCAGTGAGCTTTGCCGGAGCTGGATCAGTTATATTGCCGCCGGGCGGCAGCTTCATCTGCTGGATACTCAGCTTGCTTTGCATGAAAAGGTTCTGGGGTTGATCGTTAAAAGGTTTCCCCTGGGAAAATCGAGCGCCCTTGATATTTATCAGGAACAGCAGATAATTGAAAAATTAAAGGGTGCCGGAATCCCGGCCAGGGCCAGGAGGGATTTAAACCGTCATCGCCTTGCCCTGCTGATCGGCCGGGCCTCTGTGCCCGATAAAATGCTGCAGGAACAGGAGCTGCCCGAAATTTCGCCCGTTCCCGCAGTTGGTCTGCCTGCTGATCTTATTGCCGCCCGTCCCGATATCCGGGCTGCGGGCCTGCGGCTTAAAGCAAAGGAGTGGGAGATTGCCGCAGCCCGGGCCGATCGGCTGCCGGCCCTGAAGCTGACTGCCTCATATAACGCTTTTTCCGCTGATGACATCGGCTCCGTGTTTGACAACTGGCTGCTTAATCTGGCCGCCAATCTGACCGGGCCGATTTTTGACGGCAGCCGCCGCCGGGCCGAGGTCAAGCGGGTCAGGGCAGAGGCGGATGAACGGCTGGCCGCATATGGTCGCACGGTTTTTACCGCTGTCAAGGAAGTTGAGGACCTGCTGACCAGGGAAGACCAGCACCGGCGTTACCTGGTTTCGTTAAACAGGCAGCTTGAGCTTAACGAAAAAACCCTGCGTGAGGCCAGACGCCGTTATCTGCACGGCAATACGGGTTTTATTAATGTCCTGCAGCAGGAACTTAACTCAGTTCAGTTACAGGATGATATAATTACCACCAGAGAAAATATGATTATTGCCCGGATTGGTCTGCGAAAGGCGTTAGGGGCGGAAATCAGAAGCCGGAGGCTGAAAGACGAAAGACGGAAAGCGGAAATCGGAAACAGCATCTCCAAACCTATGAATCCCGAACCATTGAACCTATGAATCCTGAGCCGGATAAAAACGAACCCTCACCAACAAAATCTTCCCGACAGACAAAGTGGGCAATTATCACTATTGTAATTTTGCTGCTGGCCGGAATTGCCGTTTCCGTACTGATTGTCAAAACCGGGCCTAAGGCAGCCAAAAAGCCGCCGAAAAATATGACGGCCACAGTGGAGGTTATCACGGTTAACCCGGTAAGCGAAAATATTATCGTAACCGGCTTTGGTCGGCTGGTTCCGGGCCTGGAGATCAATCTCCAGGCCCGGGTGAGCGGCGAGGTAGTCCGGCTTCATCCTGATTTTATCCCCGGTGGCCTGATTAACGAGGGAGAAACCCTGGTCCGGCTTGATGATATAGACTACCGGCTCAAACTGCAGCAGGCCCAAAATACCCTGGCCCAGCGCCAGGCTGATCTGCGGATCGAAGAAGGGAACCAGACCGTGGCTCGCCAGGAATGGGAACTGATTAACCAGGTTACCGACGTTGATCGGTCAAGCGAAGACCTTGCCCTGCGTAAACCCCAGCTTGCCAAGGCCAAGGCCGACCTGAAACTGGCTGAAGCCCAGTTGCGTAAAGCGGAAATTGATCTGGAAAGAACCGTTATCAAGGCCCCCTTTAACGGGGTAGTCAGAAAGCAGAATGTTGATCCGGGCTCCCAGGTCTCGGCCCAGACCTCCATAGGAGTTTTGACCGGCACTGATATCTTCCGGGCCGAGATTGCCCTGGCCGTGGATAAACTTGAGTGGATCGACCTGCCCGACCGTGTTCATAAAGGGGCAAAGGCAAAGATTTACTACCATGACAATTTTCGTCAGGGCAGGATAGTTAAACTCCGGGCCGAACTTGAACATGACGGCTTAATGGCGGAAATTCTAATTGAGGTCAACGATCCCCTGGGCCTGAAAGGGCAAAAAGACCCCCTGCTGTTAGGATCTTTTGTCAGGGCGGAGATTGAAGGGAAAAGAATTGAAAATGCCTATAAAATTCCCCGTGACGCGCTGCGGGAAGATGACTGCCTGCTCATTGCCGTTGACAATACCCTCTATATTCAAAAGGTTAAACCGGTGTGGAAGGACAGTGATTATGTCTATATAAAAGAGGGGCTGAATCCCGGCGACCAGGTAATCGTTTCCAATCTTTCCGCGCCGATTGCCGGAATGGCGTTGAGAATATTTACTCCGCCGGCCGAGAAAGGCAACAGGGTTACTGCTGACTGATGAATAAGGCCGAGAAAACAGACAAGGGGCCGATTCCCTGGATGGCTGCCAATCCAGTGGCTGCCAATCTCCTGATGATTTTTCTCCTGGTGGGCGGTTTTTTCTGGGGAACAAAAATCAAACAGGAGGTCTTTCCTGATTTTCTCCTCGACAAGGTAAGGGTGTCGGTGGTTTATCCCGGTGCCGGCCCCGAGGAGATTGAAGAGGGAATAATCCTTCCCATTGAAGAGGCTATCCAGGGAATTGACGGCATTGAAGAAGTAACGGCCGTGGCCCGGGAAGGCAGCGGCACGGTAAATGTTGAAGTCCTGGCCGGAGCTGATCTGCAGCAGTTGGGTATTGATATCAAAAATGAAATCGATCGGATAACCTCATTTCCCGAAGAAGCCGAAGAGCCCCTGGTAACCATTCCCACCCGGAAAAGACAGGTTGTCACCCTGGTTATTTACGGCGACCAGAACCGCACAGTCCTTCGGGAAGTAACGGAGATGATCCGCGACCAGCTTCTCCAGGATAAAGAAATCACCCAGGTGGAACTTCGGGGAGAGCGGCCTCTGGAGATGACCATTGAGGTCTCTCACCAGACCCTGCGGGCCTATAAGTTGAAACTTGCCGACATTGCCCGGAGAATAAGAAGTTCCGCCCTTGACCTGCCCGGCGGCAGCATAAAAACGCGCGGCAGGGAAATCCTGGTCAGGATGAAGGAAAGAAAGGATTATCAACAGGAATTCGCCCATATCCCCATTATCAGCAAGGCGGACGGCACAACCGTTACTCTGGGAGAAATAGCGAAGATAACCGATGGTTTTGAGGATACCGACCAGTTCCTGGTTTACAACGGTAAACCGGCCATCGGTATTGAGGTTTTCCGGGTGGGCATGCAGACCCCGATTACCGTAGTTGATGCGGTTAATCGCCATATAGAGCAGCTGAATCAGACCCTGCCGGACGGGGTGTATGTGGACTCGCTTAATGACAAGTCCCGGATGTTTCAGGGCCGAATTAATCTGCTGGTCACGAACGGCTATCTCGGCCTGATTCTGGTTTTCGTCCTGCTCGGCCTTTTTCTGGAGATTCGGCTGGCTTTCTGGGTAACCCTGGGAATTCCTATTTCCTTTCTGGGCTCAATGTTCATAATTCCCCTGTTCGATGTCAGCATTAACATGGTATCGCTCTTTGCCTTTATTATTTCCCTGGGGATTGTCGTGGATGACACCATTGTTATCGGTGAAAATATTTACCGTTACAAACAGCAGGGGTTTGATTCCTTCACCGCCGCCGTAAAGGGAGTCAAAGAGGTAGCCATGCCGGTTACATTTTCAGTTGTCACCAATATTGTCACCTTCCTGCCCCTTTATTTCGTTCCCGGCATGATGGGGAAATTTTTTCGGGTCATTCCGGTGGTCGTGGCCTCGGTTTTTTTTATTTCCCTGGTTGAGGCCCTTTTTGTCCTGCCGGCTCATCTGGGCCATCAACGGGAAAGTAAAAATTTTATTATTAATTTTATTGCCCGCTATCAAAAACGTTTTTCCTACGGTTTTACGCATTTTGTCGAAAATGTTTACGGTCCTTTTCTCCGTTTTTTCCTGCGCTTCAGGTATGTAAGCATTACCTGCGGCATTATTATCCTCATGCTGACCATGGCCTTTTTGAAAAGCGGGCGCATGGGCATTACCATGTTCCCCAGGCTTGAATCCGATTTTTCCTATGGCACCGCCACCCTGGCAGTCGGCGTGCCGGTTGAGGATACCATCAGCGTCACCAGACAGATGCTGGCCGCTGCCGACCGGGTGCTGGCCAAGGTGGGACGGGAAAAACAGCTCAAAGGCATTCTTTCTTTTATTAACGGCAATAAAACCTGGACCCAGGTACACATGCTGCCGCCGGAAGAAAGAGTGATAAACACCGCTGATTTTACCCGGCAATGGCGGCAGGAAACCGGCAATATTCCCGGCCTGGAATCCATGAAGTTTAAGGCCGATTTCGGCGGCCCGGGCGGCTCCAGTGCGGCAATCACGGTGGAACTGCAGCATCGCGATATTGACGTTTTAGCCAGGGCCGGCGCTGAATTGGCCGATATTTTAGGTTTTTTTCCAATTGTCTCTGATATTGACGACGGCTTTACTCCTGGAAAGGATCAGTATGATTTCCGCCTGAATGCCGAAGGTTATCAACTGGGCCTTACTCCCATGGAAGTGGCGCGGCAGATCAGGCACGGTTATTACGGCTATGAAGTGCTTACCCAGTTCCGGGGCCGCAACGAGATAACTGTTATGGTCAAATATCCTGAAAAAGAGAGGGAAGAGGAATATTATCTGGATGAGATGCTGATAACCACTCCCAGGGGAGTCAAGGTTCCCCTGCGGGAGGTGGTGGACATAAGCCGGGGCAAGGCCTACACCACCATTGACCGGCGGGATGGACGGCGGGTTGTCTCGGTTACCTGTGATGTTACTCCCCAGAGCAAGGCGGAAATGGTGCTGGCCGCAATCAAGAAAGACACCCTGCCTGAACTGAAGAAAAAATATCACGGCTTGAATTATAGTTTTGAAGGCAAGCAGGCGGACATGAAAGACAGTATGAAATCCCTGGGCCGCGGCATGATTCTGGCCCTGATGATTATTTATGTTCTCCTGGCCATTCCTTTTCGCAGCTATATCCAGCCGGCGATAATCATGGTCAGCATCCCCTTCGGTATTGTCGGAGCCATTGTCGGCCACCTGATAATGGGATACAGCCTGAGCCTTTTAAGTATGTTCGGCGTGGTTGCGCTGGCCGGAGTGGTGGTTAATGATTCACTGGTTTTAATTGACGCGGCTAATCGCCGGGTGCGGCGGGGAGCCCATCATTATGCTGCCGTAACCCAGGCCGGTATTCAGCGCTTCCGTCCCATTATCCTGACCACGCTCACCACTTTTTTCGGGTTGATGCCCATGATATTTGAGAGTTCGCGCCAGGCCCGTTTCCTGATTCCCATGGCCATCTCCCTGGGCTTCGGCATCCTCTTCTCCACCCTGATTACCCTGGTTCTGGTACCGTCGCTTTATGTGATTGTCGAGGATGTTAAGAGATTGTTCAGGTAAGGGAATTTTTTTTATCCCCGGCCATTTTCCGCAGGAGATATTTACTTATTTCATTTTTGGATGAGTCGGCAATTTCCAGAAAAGCGATGCCTATATCATATAGATCCTTATCCAGGGCTTCAACCCTGACAACTGTGCCAATGACCTGAATCGTATTGTCGACTTCGGTAAGAGGAATGGTGAGATTTATTTTAGTGCCGATTTTTATAGACGTTTTGCTTTCAAAGAGGATTCCGGTAAGACTTATATTCTTGGCGTGAACCGAGAATTTATTGCCGATGTTTTCAAAATCAATTTGCTGAATCTGTATTTTGGAATAGAAATCCATCCGGACGTAGCGGCGTTTGTTTTCTGAAAATATGGCAACATTATTTTTGCCGTCCGCCTTGGCCCGGTAAAGGGCCGCGTCGGCAAATTTAACCAGATTGCTCGGACTGGTGGTGTCAATGGGCAAGGAGGCCAGGCCGCCGCTTAAGGTCATGCGCAGTTCCTTACCTTCATAATGAAAAATATGTTCGCTTATTTTTCGCCGGATTCTTTCCCCGAGAATCAGGGCCTGAACCTTGCCGGTTTCCGGCAGGATGATAATAATTTCTTCGCCGCCGTAGCGGGCGGCAATATCTTCAGCCCTTATCTGTTTGAGAATTATTCCGGCAACCGATTCCAGTAAAAAATCGCCGGCCTGGTGACCATAGGTGTCGTTTATCAGTTTAAAATCATCAAGATCAAAAAATAAAATGGAAAGATCAGACTGATAACGTTTGGCCCGGCCCACTTCCCGATTTAAGGATTCTTCAAAATAGGCCCTGGTGTGAAGCCCGGTCAGTCGGTCAAATTTGATATTTTTTATGGTTTTTTCAAAGACATGGATTTCCACCATTACCGGATTTTTTAATGATTGGTGAATAGAACAGAAATAGTCGCAGATAACTGTTGTCAGCCGGACATTTCTCCCCATTTTTTCTATCATTAAGGTGCGATGCTGAACAATTTCCTTCCAGCATTTTTCTGCTTCACGTTGAGCAAAGCTCAGGTGGGTGAGGATATTGATGACAAGAATATAAACTGCACTGCCATGCTCAAGAGCCAGTTTGTCCAGTTCACTGATAAATTTGTCGTCATCACCGGCGTGATCGTACAGACACTGAATAATGGCGTTACGGATAAGTTCCATAAATAGATTTTGTCGGATTTATTGATTTAATCCCTTAGGAGCTGTTTTCGGGTTGTTTATTTCAAAAAAATTTAAAAATTCTTTTGAAATAAACAACTTGAATCGTAACTGCTCACGGGGTAGGCACCTAATATTCGCCAACCACCTTACTTGTAACTGTTTACAGGGTGCCGTTAAGCGACCGGAGGGAGACTCCGGGAGATTTTTGCGATCAGACTGTCGCAGCATACTGGTGCTATGTAAGACAGGCTGATCGCGCAGGTAAGCGAAGACTCCGAATATGCGGTGCCATGTGAGCAGTTACTATGATGCTACACCAATTTATTTATAATTTCAAGGACATGTCTTGCATGTTTCATAAAATGACTGTTTACTTCCCCCTTTGCCTGTTCAGCCAGTCAATTCGACTCCATAGTCCGCGTAATATATTGACTTCACGAGAGGAAAGTCCGGCCCGGTTGAATATCCGCCGAAAAATGCGGAGAATATGGTCGGGGTTCTGAAAATCAAGATAATTAATCTCAAGCAGGGTTCGGCGCATGTGCTGAAACATATTTTCCAGCTCATGATTGTTTGCCGGACAATTATTTGGGGCAGTGGGGCCGGTATGTTCGGGAACAGCCCTGGTAGCTTCATAGAGACAGAGGCAGACTGCCTGGGCCAGATTGAGGGAGGGTAAAGCCGGATCAGCCCTGATGGTCACAAGAACCCGGCAGAGATCAAGTTCCGCCGTGGTCAGGCCGTTGTCTTCGCGGCCGAACACCAGGGCAGCCCGGCCTGCTTCCGGCAGTCGGGCCAGTTCAGTGCTTATCTTGTCGGGATAGATAAATTGTCGGCGGTATTTACCGAGGCGCCTGGTAGTGCCGAAGCAGAGATGACAGTCAGCCAGGGCTGCCGCCAGATCAGGATAAATTTTCGCCTTTTCCAGCAATGGTTCTGATTTAACCGCCATGAGGCGCGCCCCGTTACCGAGATGATCGGCTCGGGGATTAACCAGGCGCAGGTCGGAAAAACCGAAATTCATCATGGCCCGGCTGACCGAACCGATGTTTAAGGCGCCCTCGGGCTCTACCAGGACTATGGCGGTGCGGGGTTTGGGGGACAAAATTTCACATTCAGAGGGGTGAATGGTCTCCCCTCATAAATAGCAGGCGTTCACCAGTACCTCACGGAGTCTACGCTTACCTCTTTGCGTAACCGTTCACCAGGGCACCAAATTTACGATAACCTTCAGTCCTGTAAGTGTTTACCAGTGCCTTAGATTCGTTCGTTTGGGACTTCGAAGCA
>JANTGB010000053.1 GCA_024763115.1 Desulfobulbaceae bacterium
AGACTTTCTGTTGATCCCCGGAGTCATAAAACCAGGCGGCATCATGTCAGTGACGGCGCTGTTCAAAACGCCATGAAAAATGCTGTGCGGAAGTCTAATCTGGTAAAACAGGCATCCGTTCATACGCTGCGCCATAGTTTTGCGACCCACCTTCTGCTGAATGGCGTGGATCTCAGGCAGATACAGGATTATCTGGGCCACAAAAACGTTGAAACAACGATGATCTATACCCATGTAGTAAAGAGTATGCGGAATCCGGCTATCAGCCCTCTTGATATGCTTGGCAGTATGACTTCAGTAAAAACCAAAAAATAATTTCCCTGCATCACCTGCCCTCTGCTCCGCAGGACAATCTTGACAAGGCCTCTTTGTAGACAAATGAATCATCATGCTCATCACGATGACAGCTTTGGCAGGTCTGGGAAGTGGGGCGGAGAATCATTTTCTGTTTTGACGGATCAAGCAAATGTTGTTTACCGGGGCCGTGGCAGGATTCGCAGCCGACATTACGCATATTTTCATTTAAAGACAGGGCAACAGGGGCATTATCCCGATTAAGCCCGGTAACATGGCAATAGATGCAGTTAAGATTATACTGCTGCTTTTTTTCCTCCAGAGTACGATAGGCCCGGCCATGCCTGCCGGCCTGCCAGTTGTCATATTGTTTTTTATGACATGATCTGCAGGCCCGGCTGCCGGCATATGATTTTATCATTTTTATTCCCCTGGCCTGCTGTTTGCCGGCCGCATTTACCCGGCGCTTTGTCTCGTTGACGATTTTTAAAATTTCAGCCTGATCGGGCATAGACACCTGCATGGCAATAAATTGATTTTTCCAGGTGGAATTTTGTTCATGATCCGCCGCCTGTTCTTTCAGAGCTTTAATCTTGTTTTCCAGCGCCTGTTTTTTTCCGGCTAAAAAATTATACTTTTGCAGGGTACCGGGTTTCTGTTTGTCCACTTCCGCCGGGTCGCCTTTAGCCGACAGTCTTTTCAGCTGCCAGTTAATTCTGTCCAGATTTCTTCTCTGGTTCAACAATTTAATCTTAACATCCTGGCTCCAGATCTTTTTTTTATCCCATTTTATGACCAGTTCACCCAGATACTTGCCCTGTTTGCCTGTCCGGCAAGCTAATGTTTTATTCAGCAGGGCAGGTTTCATGTTAGCAGTGCGGGTTCCAGCCTGAATAAGCAGGTTAATGGCCGGAACAGTCCTGGTTATCTCTTTATTTTCCCTATCAGACAGGCTGGAAAGAAGAATCAGCAGATCGCATTTATCCTCAAGCTCTGCGACAATCTGCGGTAATATCTCATGCCAGTCAGTAATTTTTGCTTCTGCGTCTGCCGGCAATGTTTGAGCCCGGCTGCCGGTCAAGGCAATAATGCCGATCTTCATCCCCTGTTTTTCAACAATAATCTGCGGGGTAAAAAGCGGCCGGCCGTCTGCTTTGGCGACAATATCAGCGCTGAGCCAGGGGAAGTGAGACTGGGCGGCAATTTTCCGAAAAAACTGCAGTCCGGCCGCCAGATCATAAGCTGAAATCCCCACTGCGTCATAATTCATCAGGTTATAGGCGTCGACAATCCCTTTGGCCTGAATTTCTTCCTGTTTTCTCTGGGCCGGAGCCGGGGGAGTATTATGTTTAAACAGCAGGGCACCGGCATCAACCGTCAAAACCCGACCGCGATCCTTTCTTCTTTTATTCAGTTCATATCCTTTTTTGGACAGACCGCCCAGTTGATTTTTCTTTCAGCCGCAGGGTTCAATTTCCCCCCGGACATCATTGGAATAAAAAATTGTCAATTCCGGCAAGGCTGCTGCGGCCCGGGCCGGGACAACAGGCAGGCAAAAAAGGAAAAAGAAAAAAAGCGCGATTAAATTCTTAGTCATTGACTGTCTCCAGTTGTTTTTTTCGAGCCTGTAAAATTTTACGCCATTTGGTCAGCCGGTCAAGGACAATGGCCTCATGTCCCCGGTTTGTCGGCTGATAATAAACAGTTCCTTCCAGTTCCGCAGGTAGATGATTCTGCTCAACCAGGCCGTCTTTATCATCATGGGCATATTTATACCCTTTACCATACCCCAGCTCTTTCATCAATGCAGTTGGCGCATTGCGGATATGAAGAGGAACCGGAAGGCTGCCGGTTCGCTTAATATCGGCCATTGCCTGATTAAAGGCCTTATATACAGCGTTGCTTTTCGGGGCCGTAGCCAGATAGATTGCCGCCTGGGCCAGGGCAAGCTCCCCTTCCGGGCTTCCCAGGGTATGATATGAATCCCGCCCGTTGATGGCCACCTGCAGGGCCCTGGGGTCGGCATTGCCGATATCCTCGGAGGCAAAACGGATAAGGCGGCGGGCAATGTAAAGCGGCTCCTCTCCGCTCTTCAGCATCCGGCACAGCCAGTAAAGAGCGCCGTCCGGATCACTGTCGCGCAGGCTTTTATGCAGGGCGGAAATCAGGTTATAATGTTCTTCCCCGTCATTGTCATAACGAAGGGTATTACGCTGAAAGGCATTCTCGACAATCTCCAGGGTAATAAGCGGCTGTTTGTCGCCACCTTCGTCAGCCAGTGAGGCGGCAATTTCCAGGCTGTTTAAGAGATTACGGGCATCGCCGTCGGCCATGGCCGGCAAATGGCTGCGGGCCTCGGGCTCAAAGACAAGATTAAGCTCCCCCAGCCCCGCATCCTTATTTATTATGGCCCGTTCAAGGATAATATCAAGGTCTTCTGGAGTAAGAGGCAGGAGATTTAATACCCGGCAGCGGGAAAGCAGGGGCGCCACCACATGAAAGGAGGGATTTTCCGTGGTGGCGCCGATCAGGGTCAGCAGCCCGTTTTCCACATGGGGCAGAAAGGCATCCTGCTGGGCCTTGTTGAAACGATGGATTTCATCGACAAATAAAATGGTTGCGGCCTGCTCCCGTTTCTGCTGGGCCTCATTGACAATCTGGCGGATTTCCTTGACCCCGCCCAGCACCGCAGAAAAGAAAATAAAATCAGCCCCGGTGGCCCGGGCCAGAATACGGGCCAGGGTAGTCTTGCCGCTGCCCGGCGGACCCCAGAGCAGCAGCGAGGGAATGTAATCACGCTCAAGCAGGCGCCAGAGCAGTTTGTCCGGGCCCAGCAGATGACGCTGACCGACAAAATCTTCAATCCGTTTAGGCCGCATCCTTTCGGCCAGGGGGACATTAGCGATATTCACTGGTCAATCTCCTGTTCCAGCCATTGCCTGACTTCTGAGCTTGCAGGCAGCCGTCCGGCGCATTTTATTGAGCCGTTAATTATCAGGGCCGGAGTGGCGATTACTCCATTTCGCCATATCTCATCAAGATCATGGATCTGGATAATATCAGCGGCTATGCCAAGTTGCTGGAGAATGTCAAAAATCATGCTGTTCAGCCTATTGCAGCTTACGCAGCCGGGGCCTAAAATTTTAATTTTTAATTCGTTGGAGCGAGAATTTTCCCTGCCTGCCAGCCGTCGCTGATATTCTTTTCTTAAGGCCTGCTGATAAAGTTTCCGGGCTGATTCCGGGATATAATTTTGTTCCGCAACAGCCGGAAAAATTTTCTCCATTGCCTCATCTACGGCAAGATTTTCAGCCAGGGCCTGGGCCATGACCGCGTCAAGCCCTATCAGCCCTACCGAAGCCTTGCCTATTTTAATTGTTCGTTCCGGTAATTTATCCATATTAAAAAGTAACTGCTCACAGGGCACCGCATATTTCCGTCATCAGCCCGGTTTACGTATGACTAATACGCGGCACCGGTCTGATGACGAAAATCTCCGGCACCCTGTAAGCAGTTACAAATACTGAGGTTTGCAATCATTAGGTGCTTACCATATGAGGTAGTTACATTAAAAGAGCTTTAACTGTCTGGCCTTGACCTTTCCGGCCGGAATCGGCTTTTGCCGGCTGCGAACCAGGCATTCGGCCGGAATTTCCGCTAGAAACCGCGAGGGCCGCCCTGACCGGCCGGAACTTAAAACAACTCTTTCCCCGGCCCTGGTCATGGCCACATAAAAAAGACGGCGTTCCTCTTCAAGATTGGCCTTACCAAAGGCCAGATGGGGGATAATTCCCTCTTCCAGTCCGGCAATAAAAACAACCGGAAATTCAAGACCCTTGGCGCTATGCATGGTCATCAGGCTTACGGCCTCGGCCCGCTCATCATAGACAGTGGCGTTTTTATTTTTGCGCAGATACAAGGCCAGGTCGTCAATGCCGCTGAAAATTCCGGCAAGCTCCAGAAAACGTCCGGCATTAGCGGCTTTTAAGTCAATTTTAAGCCAAGTCATGGCTCCAATCAAGGCCTTTGGTAAATCATTTTTTGCCTGCTCGACAAAGCGGCTTATTTGCCCCTGAAGTTTTGCCATGATACCGGCGGCCCTGGAAGGCAGCACAGCAGCCTCAGCTTCGGCCCAGAGATTAACAAAATTCAGGGACAAGACCTTTTCGACCTTGGCAACACTGCTTTGCCCGAAACCAGGCAATGCCTGCAAAAGACTTAAAAACTCTCCCGGCTCAGCCTGCCCTGCGGCCACTTGCAGCCAGTAGTAAAGAGCGCTGACATCATTTTCCCTGAAAAAAGGCTGGCTGCCCACCATCTGTACCGGGATACCCCGCCGGTTTAAGGCCTCGGCCAGGGGCGCGGCCTGGCGGGAAAGACGGTAAAGCACGGCAAAATCGGCAAAACTCCTCGCCTCTTCCCCGCCCCGGCCGCTGTTTATGGAAAAGCTGCTTATGCCGCCCATGGCCTGCTCAATTGATTTAACGATATATTCGGCCTCGGCCCTGGGGCCTGGGGCCTGAAAATAAGAAATATTGCCGCTGGTCGTAAGCCCAGGCCGCAGTTTCAGCCCGCTGTTTTTTTTGTTATTTCTGATCACTGCTCCGGCGGCCTGCAAAATAAGCGGAGCGGAACGGTAATTAGCGCTTAAAGCCAGGCTTTCCGTCTGCGGATCAGCGCTGAATTTAAAGAAAAGCTCTAGATCACTGCCCCGAAAGCCATAAATCGCCTGGTCGGGATCTCCAATTACGAAAACCGCGCAATCAGCTGCCAGCTTTTCGACAAGCTCATACTGGCTCTGGTTAACATCCTGAAATTCATCAACAAAAAGATAATCAATCTTACTGCTTATCTCTTTAAAAAAAGCAGGATCAGATTCGAGGCGGCTATTAAATTCCGGAATAACCGCGTCAATATCAAGACTGTCATGCCGGGCCAATTCAGCAAGATAGGCGGTTATCTGCGGATTGTCAGTCGTGTGGCCGCTGAGGAAATATTGACTGATCTCTTTTTGCAGCTGCCGTAATTCCCTTTTTTTCAGTTTAGGGAAAAGCTGTTTTAAGATGAATTCCCGGCTCTCATCGCCAACCACAACCGTCTTGTTCAGCCTTCTCAGCCAGTGGAGACAAAAACCATGAAATGTGCCGATAAACATCCCAACAACATCCGGCCCGCATTTCCGGCTCAACCTGGCCTGGATTTCCTCGGCGGCCCGGTTGGTAAAGGTAATGGCGCAGATTTTATCCGGGCCGGCCATTTTATCCTTTATCAATTTTACCAGCCGGGCAACCATGGTAAAGGTCTTGCCGGTTCCCGGCCCGGCCGCGACAATTATCCGGCCGGCCGAAGAATTAACTGCGGCCTGCTGTTCCCGGTTAAGGACAGGTTTGGCTGATTTTACCTGAATAGCCGCCTGGACGGGAATATTTTTCAGGTCCGGGGACTTTGTTTTTTTCTTCTTTCTCGAGCGCGGCCTCTTGCCGCCGAAAAGGGAAAGCCGGCCGCTGAAAGAGGATATCTCTCCCGGCTCAAAAACATGAATAACGCCAAACTCGCCGTCAAATCCCGGTTTTTTAATAACCCTGTTTTCCCTGATTCTTTTAACTGCCTCAGCCAGAACCGTTGACAACTGTTTTACTTCCGCTAACGGCGTGTTAAGCAACAGGTCGAATTCGGAACCGAAACGGGAAATAACCCTGGCATATTCCTTGAGAACGGTTTTGCTGCCAGGCCCGTATCCGGCAATTTCCCCCAGAACCTCAGGCAGGGGAATAAGGCTGTAAACCTGGGGAGAACCAGAGGGATAGACCGGCTTTTGCCGGTCAGCTAACGCAAAAACCCGGTGACTGACGCCAATGGTCAGGGGCTTGCCGCAGACCGGGCAGATATCATTTATCCTGCTGCTTTCCAGCGGTTCCAGGCATACCCCGCATTTACGGTGGCCGTCCAGATGATATTTTCCCTCTTCCGGATAAAATTCAATGGTGGCGGTAAAGCCTGTTTCCGGATTTTTAATGGCGTCCCGCATGGCAAAATAATTAAAATCAGTGGCAAATATATTGGCCTCCCGGCCCAGTTTGCCGGGAGAATGGCAGTCGGAATTGGAAATAAGGGTAAATTTATCAAGGGCTGAAACCAGCCGGTTCATTTCAGGGTCGGAGGACAAACCGGTTTCCAGGGCAAAGATATGGCTGGTCAGGTCGCCGAAACATTCTTCAATGGTATCAAAACCGGATTTGGAACCGAACAGGGCAAACCAGGGCGTCCAGATATGGGCCGGCACCAGAAATCCCTGGGGACATTCCTCCAGGAGAATTTCCAGCAGATCATGAGAATCAAGGCCCAGGATGGGTCTGCCGTCTGCTTCGATATTGCCGATTGTCGCCAGTTTGCGGTTAATCCGGGCCACGGAAGCAAAATCAGGGGCAAAGAGAATATTATGCACCTTGCGCACCTTGTTGCCCCGTTTGTAGATACTGCTTATTTCAGCGGTCAAGACAAAGCGAACCGGGTTGGGGGCCGGATTAATCCCCCACAGGGGCGGCTTAACATTTTCATTTTTAAGCCGGAAAAATCCCGGTTCAGCCGGGACAAGCTGCTCTTTTAACTGAGCAAACCAGCCGGGATGGGTAAAGTCGCCGGTGCCGACAACCTGGATTCCCTTGATCCGGGCCCAGGCAAAAAGGCCGGAAAGATTACTGGCCTTGCTGGTTGCCCGGGAAAAAAGGGAATGGATATGGAGATCGGCAATATATTTCATCTATTACCCCGTTCCATTAATTTTGACATGTTTTCCAGCAATTAATTATTGAAATTGTTGCCCCAGGTGACAGTTACTCAGAATCGTCAAAAAGCTCCTGGTCAGCAGCAGGATGCGCATCGGAGTCTCGTTCCTCGCTTACCTGCGCACCTTTTGTCTAAGACAGGCTGAAATAGATACGATAAATGGTTTCATCCGCCATGTCCATAAAAATGGTGGGGCGGATTGCCGGAGAAGGCGGAAAAATTTATTTTTTACTTTGATAAATTGACAGATAGCTTTTCTTTATCATAAACTATCTTTACGATACGCCTTATAATGACAACTACTTAAAGAACGACAATACACCCGCACCTGAAGGCGCTATTAACATGGCTGATTTGAAAGATTTTGACAAACTCGACATGATCGAGCAAATGACAATTCTTGACGAAATCAAGGAAACTAAAGATAAGTCGACAATTCCTGATCTCCTGGAAATATACGCCCTTAAAAAATGTGACCAGGCCACCCATGAAATGCTATATCATACTCTTTTCGACCTGATGGCCGGAGATGCCGAAGCCATGACCGTTGGCCTGCGCCATCCGGCCCGACGAGTAAAGATCCTTGCCGTCCGCCGGGCCAAAAAACCGCCGGTTACTGTGATTCTCCCCCTGCTGCTGGAGTTGTTGCAACGCGACCAGGAGCCCCAGATCCTGGAAGAAACTCTCAGAACCCTTGCCGTTTATGACAATGAAAATCTGCTGGAAAAACTGATTCCTTTTCTGTTCCATGAAAATGAAATTATTATTGCCGCTGCCATGAATGCCTTAATCTCCACCGGCAATGAGGAGGTCGGGGCAATTTTCATTGATATTATCAATGGCGATGAAAATCTTAATAATCCGGACAAGGAATGCCATATTTCTACTATCCTGGCGGTTAAGCATCTTGGCCGTTGGCCTGATGATATGGCAAAAGAATTTCTAAAGGCAAAGCTTAACCATCCGAACACGACTTTCCATCAGGCAGTTGAGACGGCTTTAGCCCGGTTAGATCAGAATTTGCCCTGATGAATAAGAATAAATCCCTGCCCGTTATAAAAAAGGCGGTAGCTCTACGCTATGACCAGGAAAAAGAAGGCGCTCCCCGAATAATCGGCAAGGGAGCAGGTCATCTGGCGGAAAAACTTATAGAGCTTGCCCGGGAACATGATATTCCCATCCATGAAGACAGCGATCTGCTGGAAATCCTCTCCCGCCTCGACTTAAACGAAGAAATACCTCCGGAAACCTATGTAATTGTCGCGGAAATCCTGGCCTTTGTTTATCGGACAAACGACAGCTTCAAACCGTAAGCGCTTCATGCACACCACCCTGCAACCGCTCAATCCCTGATATCCCCTTCCGCTCTCTGTCACCTGAAGACTGGCACGACTGTTGCAATTACCCCCTTAAAACACCAATAAAGGGGAAAAAATGTACATCCAGAACCACCTCGGCCTCATTGAAGGCACGGAAACCATGATCGCTCAGCAGCATAGGATGAACCAGATATCCAACAATCTGGCCAACGTGGATACTGCCGGCTACAAAAAGGAAGATGTAACTTTTCACGAGATGCTCTATACCACTAATGAAGGCAGGAATCGGGTGGGTAAAGCATTGAAAATTTTAACAAATCACGAAAAAGGGGCAATGGAAATAACCAATAATCCCCTTGATTTTGCCATTGACGGCCAGGGATTTTTTAAAATTCAGACCCCGCAGGGAATCCGTTATACCAGGGCCGGAAATTTTCATCTTAACAGTGAAGGGCAACTGTTGACTCCCAGTGGATACCTGGTACTGGGTGGCGGCGGCCCCTTAACCATAAAAGGCACGGATGTATCCATTGCCGCTGACGGCAGCATTACCGTGGATAATGTTCCGGCCGGCAAGCTCGAAGTCGTCAATATTGACAACTTAAACGGCCTGGAAAAGGAAGGAAACAACATGTTCCGCCTGGCGCCGGGCAAGGCCCGGGAGACGGCTGCTACCGGCTTCAGCGTCAAACAGGGATTTGTCGAGTCATCCAATGTTACCCTGGTTACGGAAATGACCAATATGCTTGACCTCCACCGGGCCTATGAAAGCCAGCAGAAAGTTATCCGCACCTTTGATGAAATTGACGGTAAAGCGGTTAACAGCGTTGGCAGATTGACATAACAAGCAATAATCTGACGGTTATCACCTGTCAGCCGGGAAATTAATTCCTCCTCACCTGCATCAACCGAAAAAAAGGAGACTCTGATCATGATTCGCGCCCTTTTCACCTCAGCTTCCGGGATGAATGCCCAGGAACTGCAACTGAACGTAATTTCCAATAATCTGGCTAACGTTAATACCGGCGGCTTCAAAAAAAGCCAGACCCAGTTTGAGGATCTTTTTTATTCAAACTTAAGGGCCGTGGGCGCTGAAACAGTGGGCGGCAACATGGTTCCCACCGGTATCCAGGTGGGCATGGGCGTTCGCCCCACCGCAGTCACCAAGGTGTTTACCCAGGGAGATTATATTTCCACCGGCAATGATCTTGACTGGGCCATAGAGGGCCGGGGCTTTTTCAAAATTGTCCGGGACGGAATCGAATATTACACCAGGGCCGGATCATTCAAAATTGACGGTGACGGTTACATTGTCAACAGTAACGGCGACCGGGTGCAGCCGGAATTTGCCGTACCGCCGGAAACAGTGGCCGTGGAAATAGACTCCGCCGGGCTGCTGTCGGCCATTGACGCGGCACAGACCACAATTGCCTCAACCCAGATTACCCTGCATGATTTCATCAACCCGGCCGGTCTCAAGGCCGTGGGCAGTAATAATTTTCTCCCGACCGATGCCTCAGGCGACCCCAGGGAAGAAAATCCGGGCAGTAACGGCATGGGAACGATTACTCAATATTCGCTGGAATCATCAAATGTCAATGTTACCGACGAGATGGTTAACCTGATTATTACCCAGCGAGCTTTTGAGTCAAATTCCAAGGGAGTAACTACAGCGGATCAACTGCTGGAGATATCCAACAACCTCGTCAGATAAAGGGTATGTGATGAATAAACTGCTGCTTTTGTTCTGCTGCTTTCTGCTGCTTTCCGTCTCTGCTCCAGTCGCAGCGAAATCCGGGGATCAGGTTCTCGGCCCGGATGAATTACAGGCAATATTTGTCGATATTCTCCAGCCCGACATTCCCTCCCGAATCGAGGATATAAGCATTACTGATTTTTCCTCCAGTCCGAAGCAGGTCATCCTGGGGCCGGGAAAAATCAGCTGGCATGCCGAACAACGAGCAAGCGGCCAGTTATCGCCGGGGAAAAAATTTATCAAGGTTATTGTCAAGCTTAACGGCAATGAGTCAGCCGGGATAAAAATGTACGGCACCGTCCATTTTTTCAATACCGTGATCATAAC
>JANTGB010000054.1 GCA_024763115.1 Desulfobulbaceae bacterium
TGGAGGAAATATCGTTGTTGGGTTCGCCTGACTTCGCATCATCTCAACATGCGGATATAAAAGGAAAATCAGCGAACCCAACAAAATTAGTTGCCGGCCGCCGGCTTAAACTAACCAGCAATTTTTCCTTTTAGGCCGGCGGAATGGATAGCTGTCTGTGGTTCAGATAAGTTCAAAGATCAAACGAAGAATCCTGTCTCGATTGTTGGCCTTTTGATTAAGAATGATAACAAAACTTGTCATGTCCTTTGGGCTGTTCAGGTAGCCGGCATAGGAAAAAACATTGCTTAAAGTTCCTGATTTAAGCAGCAGGCCGTCCTTTTTTTCAAGTAACCGGCGATTATTTTTAAAATAATTAAGAACATTAAGCATGGCTTGCGGAGTTATCCTGTTCTTTCTGGATAAGCCGGAACCTTCCTCGACCTGAAAGCTTTCTTTTTTCAGGCCAATTTCCTTCAGCAGAAAAATATTAAGGGTTTTTCTGCCTTTCCGCCAGGTTGCCGGCAACCCCTGTTTTTTGGCTCCGCAAACCAGAAAAATCTGGTTTGCAATGAAATTATTGGAAAAAAGGAGCATCTGTCTAATTATTTCATCTAAAGGTGGAGAATAATGGCGATGGAAAAGGATTAAATTACGGGGCGTTCGGTTAGGGCTTATCCTTCCCTGACAGTAGATGCCCTGTTTCTTCAGCATGGCCTGGAACAGTTCACCGGCCAGCTGGAGACTGTCGACGGCGCTGTGAGCAATTGTGATCCGCCATCTGCCTGGTTTCAGATTTTTACCCTTGTCCAGCATCAGCGGCAAAAGAGGCGTCTGGAGCTCGGCAGAGGCTATTGTCCCATCCTTTTTTTTAACAATGAAAATAGTGTTAAAATTGACCGTTAAGCCACAGTTTGCCGCATCATAAGGGTTTAAACTTGCTCCAGCGCCTGAAGCGCTGTGCTCAAGCAAAAAATCTGTGTCGTCAAGATAAATATTATTAACTCTTTTTAACCCTTTTTCCTTAAGTATGGCGGCAATTTCGCTTACTTTTTCAGAAATCAGCAGAGGATCGCCATGACCTTTGATGTAGAGATTGTCTTGGGAGTCAAGATAAAAGTCAGTGGCAAAACAATAGTCGCGGCCTAAGAGATGGAGCGCTTCAGCGCTGGTGACAATTTTCCAGATACTTGCCGGAGAAAACAGGGTGTCGGGGTTATGCGCGGCAACAATACGGTTATTCTCCGCTAAAATATAACCGCCATTATCAATAAGTTCAGCTGCCCGGGCCTGGAGAGAAGGACTGGCCGCACCCCGGCAGGGGGGAAATAAACCCGCAAAAATAAACAGCAGAAGTGCGAACAAAAAACTTCTGCTGTTATAGGACATGAGAGACAAAATATTTATAGAAAAATCGTAATAGTTCACCAGAGACGGCAAATTCAGCCTCCGGCAGAGCGCTATAACCATTCATCAATGTTCCTGATGTGCGCGAGCAGACCGGCGAGGCAAAAGGGCCTGATCGGGCGCAGATCAGGCGGCCGGCTGAACGGTTACGAGAAATCAAACCCTGGGCAGGTTCCTGGTTGCGGCAATAATATCTTCTTCCGGATAATCATAATTTTGCAGTTGTCCGGCATGAAATTTATCGTAACTTGACAGATCAAGCAGGCCATGACCGGAAAAGTTAAAGAGGATAGTCTTGGGATCGTCCTTATCCCTGGTTGCCTCTATAATAGCGGCCCGAATGGCATGACAGGTCTCCGGAGCCGGAATAATACCCTCGGTCCGGGCGAACAGTACCCCGGACTCAAAGCATTCAAGTTGATGAACGCTTGTGGGCTCTATTATCTTTTCCCTGACAAGGGCGCTGATGATCGGCGACATGCCGTGATAGCGCAGGCCGCCGGCATGAATTCCCGGTGGAATAAAATCATGACCAAGGGTGTACATATAGAGCAAAGGAGTGGTACGGGCCACATCTCCAAAATCATAAGCCAGCAGGCCGCGGGTCAGGGTAGGACAGGAGGCTGGTTCCACACCGATCATTTTCAGTTTTTTCCCTTCCAGTTTGTCGGTCAAAAACGGGGTGGCCAGTCCGGCGAAATTAGATCCGCCGCCGCAACAGCCAATCAGGACATCAGGATATTCTCCAGCAATTTCCATCTGTTTTTTTGCTTCCAGGCCGATAATTGATTGATGGAGAATTACATGGTTTAATACGGAACCAAGGGCATACTTGGTATCTTCCCTGGAAGCCGCGTCCTCGACTGCCTCGCTGATGGCAATACCTAAAGAACCGGCGGTATCCGGAAATTCTTCTATAATTCTTCGCCCGGTATTGGTATCAGAGCTGGGACTGGCGACAATTTCCGCCCCATAGGTATTCATCATGCTTTTGCGGTAAGGTTTCTGTTCAAAAGAAACCCGCACCATATAGACCTTACATTCCAGGCCGAACTTATGGGTTGCAAAGGAAAGGGCGCTTCCCCATTGCCCAGCCCCGGTCTCTGTGGAAAGGCGTTTTACTCCTTCCTGTTTGTTGTAGTAAGCCTGGGCAACCGCACTGTTGGTCTTATGGCTGCCCGAAGGAGAAACACCTTCATATTTAAAAAAAATTTTTGCCTTGGTGCCCAGTGCCTTTTCCAGATTATTGGCCCGGACCAGGGGAGACGGCCGCCAGATATGATAAATTTCCTGAATTTCTCGAGGAATATCAATCCAGCGCTTATCACTCATCTCCTGTTCCAGAAGACCCATGGGAAAAATAGGGGCCAGTTTTTCCGGCCCGGCAGGCTGTCTGGTTTCCGGGTCAAGAGGAGGTTCCACCCCATTGGGGATGTCGGGCATAACATTATACCAGCGAGTGGGCATTTCTCTTTCTTTAAGATTAATTTTTTTCTCTTGCATAATATTTTCCTGTTTGGTTGATGGGCTGAAAATTGGATATCAAAAAATTAAGTAACGGTTCACAGCTCACCGGATCCGGCATCTCGCAAGCTCGCTTACCGGCACCCGGTAAGTAACAGCGAAGCGGTGTCATACAATAAGGGCGGTTCGCAACATTTAGAGTAACTACTCATAGGGTAAGCGCCTGATGTGTGCAAAGCTCTGTATTTGTAACTGGTCGGTGGTTGGGGCGGTTTTTTGCCCCTACCTTAATAGTTACAATAATTATATCATGTCGGGTTGATATTTTGTAATTTATCAGTAACTATTCCGTGAACTACTCCCGCAACCCCCGGATAAACGGGCCAACAGCGGCAGCCCCTTCAGCGTCCACAAGTTTAATGGTTCTGGTGCCGATCACCGCAATATCAGCCTTGCCGGTAAGATAATCCACATCTTTTTTACTGCTGATGCCGAACCCTACAGCCAGAGGCCGCCTGGTAGAGCGGCGGCAGCGTTCAAGATAGCTGTTAAATTCTTCATCAAAACTGGTGGCCCTGCCGGTGACTCCCTTCCTGGCCACACAATAAATAAAACCATTACCGTAAGAAGCCAGTTCCTTCATCCGCTCAGCGGTTGAAGTCGGAGCAAAAATCATGATAACGGCAATCTGATATTTCTCCGCCAAGGCAAAAAACGCCTTTCCTTCCTCAGGAGAAATGTCAGGAACAATCAGCCCCTTTATCTTCAGCTCCTGCGCCCTGCGCAGAAATTTTTCTTCCCCGTATTTAAAAATTATATTGTAATAGGTCATGAACAGGAAAGGGATATCATGACGAACCGTGATTTCGGCGGCAAACTCCAGGCAGTCCGCCACAGTAACATTGTTATCAATAGCATCCTGATTGGCCTTGACGATCATTGGGCCGTCAGCCATGGGCTCGGAAAAGGGAATCTGCATTTCAATCAGATCAACCCCGTTTTCAACCATCTGACTGATAACCTCCCGGTTAACCGCAAACGAAGGATAGCCCAGGACAATATGGGTCATGAGGAGAATATCCTTATCCTTTTCGGCCCTGATCCCGATATCATCAACGAGTTGCATATTCAGCCCCCTTTTCAATAATAAACTGCTGCCAGGAAGGATCATTAAAGGCATGGGCAATGGTAAAAATATCCTTGTCACCCCGGCCCGACATATTGATAATAACGGCCTGATCCCGGTTCAGTTCTCCAGCCTCTTTAAAGGCCTGGACAAAGGCGTGGGCTGATTCCAGGGCCGGGATAATTCCCTCTTTTTTCATAGTCAGATCAAGGGCTGCCATTACTTCATCATCCGTTGCCCCGGCAAAACGCACCCTGCCCTTTTCCCAGAGATCAGTCAAAATCGGCGACACTCCGACATAATCAAGTCCGGCGGCCACTGAATGGGTGTCAAGCATCTGGCCGTCATCATTCTGGAGAAACATGGTCTTATAGCCCTGGGCCACTCCCGGAGAGGCGTCGTTGGTTGCCAACCGGGCCGCGTGCTGCCCGGAAGCAAGCCCCTTGCCACCGGCCTCAACCCCAACAAGTTCAACATTCTCCCGCTCAAGAAAACCCTGGAAAATCCCCATGGCATTGGAACCACCGCCCACACAGGCATAAACCCGGGCCGGATCAGCACCAAACCGCTCCAGAATCTGCTGCCTGGCCTCCAGGCCGATAATAGACTGGAACCAGGCCACCATTTCCGGAAAAGGATGCGGCCCGCAGACCGTACCAAGAACATAATGAGTGTCATCCATTCTGGTCACCCAGTCGCGAAATGCCTCATTTATGGCATCCTTCAAAGTCTTGGAGCCCGAAGTAACCGATACCACTTTTGCCCCCAGTTTTTCCATCCAGAAAACATTGGGACGCTGGCGCATGACATCCTCTTCACCCATATAAATGGTACATTCAAAACCAAACTTGGCCGCCATGGTGGCAGTAGCTACCCCGTGCTGCCCGGCCCCGGTTTCGGCAATAACCCGTTTCTTGCCCATCTTTTTAACCAGCAGCCCCTGGCCCATGACATTATTGGCCTTATGGGCTCCGGTGTGATTAAGATCCTCGCGCTTAATAAAAATCCGGGCGCCGTTGAAGTGACGGGAAAGATTTTCAGCATGGGTCAAGGGAGTAGGCCGACAGGAATAAGTTGCCATCAGCTCAACATATTCCTGCCAGAAGCTCTCATCATTTCTGACCGAAGTATAGGCCTGCTTCAGCTCCTGAAAGGTTTCATACAAGACCTCGGGAATAAATGCTCCGCCCCATTGGCCGTAATAACCATTATTATTTTTCAACAAAATCTCACCACTGTTATTTTTTCAATTTCTGCAATTTATTTTTTGCTGTTATCGCCTGCTCGCTCTTGGGAAAATCACTTAAAATTTTATTATATACAATACGGGCCGTATCCCTGTCTTCCAGGGCCTCAAAAGCCATTCCCTGCTTGAGCAGGGCAGCGGGAACCTTGCTGTGCTGCGGATAATCGCCGATCACATTCTGATATTCGAGTATTGCCAGGGCATATTCCTTTTGCTTGAACAGGCAATCTGCGGCCCAGAAACGGCTGTTGACCGCCGGCTTGCTCTTTGGATATTTTTCCGTGTAACTGTTAAAAAGATCATATGCCTTGTCATACTTCCCGGCCTTAAACAGGTTCATGGCCTTATCATACATTTTCTGAGCCGCGCTCTTTTTCCCCTTGGCGGCTACTGAGGGCTTAGCGGCTTTGACGCTGCCGGCCTTTACCTTGACTTTGGCCGGAGTTATTTCGTGGACAACATCTTTCTCTTTGGCCTGATCGGCCTTACGGCGAGCTCTTTCCGCAGCCCGTGCAGCAGCCTCAGCCCGGGCTGCCGCCTCTCTGGCCCGGGCCCGTTGAATTTTAGCAATGCCTGTCTCCAGGGAACGTAATTGTTTTGCCGTTGAATTTTCCAGGGACTGCAACTTTACGGCCGTCGAACTTTCCAGGGCCGCAAGCTGATCCTGCAGGTTGCTGACCGCCGCGTTCAGCTCCAGGAGGCGGCTGTCAATTTCCGCGATTATTTCTTTGTTCCTGGCCTGATTGTTCCGATAGCGGTTCCTGCTCTCGTCCAGACGCCCTTTCAGCTGGAGAAGATCATTGTTTATCCGGTCAAGATTGGCGCCCAGGCCCGCCTGCTGTTTCTGAACCCGATTTACCGAGTCCCCGGATTGCTGCTGAGTAGTTATGACATTCCGATCCACCTCAACAAGTTTACTTTTCAGATTACGTAAACGAATATCAAGATTTCTGACATCATCAGTTGTGGCGCAACTCGATAATATAAGACAACATAAGACAAAAACCAACCAGCCCAGGGAATATGAGTTATTTAATTTTTTCATAATCTCATCCATATTTTTGATTAAGCTGCAAATTTTAAAACTTATTGAGCCAGGTAGACCACTGCGGCTGAGTCTGGTTCCCCGGCAGTTTAAATAAGCGTCCTTCACCTTTGCCGTTTTGAAAAATACGGCAAACTTCACTCTTATCATTTCTCTTTCTAACAAAAACAATCTGCCTGCCGTCAGGGGACCAGCTGGGAGACTCATGGTCTCCCCATGATCTGGTCAACTGTACCGGCTGCCCCCCTTCAGGACTGATCAGAAAAATCTGATAACCCCCTTCATGGGAACAGGTATAGGCAATTCTATCGCCGTCCGGCGACCAGGCCGGAGTGGAGTTTTCATTACCCTGATAGGTAATACGTTTGCTTCCGGCAGTCTTCATATCCATAACATAAATCTGCGGTCTGCCGCTTCGATCCGAGACAAAGGCCAGTTTCCGGCCGTCAGGCGAAAAAGAGGGAGAAACATTAATGCCGCTGTTTATAGTCAACCTTTTGATAATTCCGCCGTCCGCACGCATCAGGTAAAGATCAGGGTTACCATCCTTACTCAAGGTCGCTACCATGGTTTTACCGTCCGGAGCCCAGGCCGGAGCCATATTCAGTCCCTTACGCCGGGATATGGCCCTGGTAGTTTTGCTCTGACTTAAATCAGTAATATAAAGATTAGGATTGCCCCGATGATAGGAAGTATAGGTTAATTTTTTGCCGTTGGGAGTAAATCTGGGTGAAACCGCGATATAATTATGCCGGGTAATCCGCCTGACACTGTCACCAAGTACGTCGGCAAGATAAATCTCTTTTTTGCCGGATTCGTCGGAGACATAAACAATCTCGGTACTGCCGACACCCCGCTTACCGGTAAGTTTTAAAACAACATCATCGGCAAATTTAAACAGCATTACCCGTTGCTTATTAACTGGAGCCCGATAGCGTTTGCCCAGAATCATCCGTCCTTCAAGGACATTAATCAGCCTCAGTTCCAGGGTAAGTTTTTTGCCGTTGACCGCATACTGCCCGAGAACGGCAAAATCCGCTCCCAGTCGGCCCCAGTCCGTCTGCTGACTGCCGTTATAATCCGAGGCCGGAATAATATTAATAAAACCGTGAAACGCCAAGGCCCGGCTTAGTAAGTCAGCCATTTTCCTGCCTGACTTACTGGGTTTCCCGTTTTTTTTCTCAATAAACCAGGGAACCGCCACAGGAACCTTGCTGACTCCGGCTGCGGTAATATCAAGATTTACCCTTTTGGCCTGCGCGCTGCCGACCAGGCAGCAACACAAAAGCAAACTAATCAATATAATAATATTTTTACGCATAAATTATTATGGCCCGGCGTCTGTCAAAACAAAAACGCCCCATACCAATCCGTCCTCTGTCCTCTGTCTTCTGTCCTCTGATCACTCCAGCCCGCTGGGATGAAAAACCAGGCCGATCTCCAGTTCTTTTTCCTTTAATGCCTTGGGAAAAGGCGGCAACGGCAAGGCCTCTTTCATGGTTTTCTCGACAAACTGATTAAAATAATAATCCTTGGATTTTGTTTCAAAATAATTTTTATTTACAATCCCATCCCGCCTGACATGAACCACATAAACCGCCGTCAGATTTTTCGGCCACTCCTGTAATTCCGGCAGAATCCAGAACTGGTGAATATGGCGGGACACGGCAATATAGTACTGTTTCAGGGCTGCGTCCATGACCTGCCCCTGACCTCTGCCGGCCCCAGCATCGCTGCCGGTTCCGACGACATCCGTCTTTGATGATGCGACCTGATCACTGCTGTGAATCGAGGCCCGCAACTGGGCCAGGGCGTCATTTACTGCGACTGCAGCGAGAGCCCTGGCTTTTTTTGCCTCGGCGGCAGTCTGCTGCCGGTGCAGCCTTGCCTTAATTTTTGCCAGAGCGTCAGCCAGCTTCTTTTCTTCTTTTTGGGCCGCAATTTTTTTCTCACGCAAATCTTTTTTCCGCAGCCTGGGGGCAAGAGAAATGACCTCGCCCGGCTGCTCGGCTGTAGAAACAACCTGGGACTCCGGCTTTTCCGCTACTACTGTTTTTTCAACCAGAGGCGGGGGCGACTGTTTTACCGGTTTTTTCACCTGAACCGGAACAGTGGGATTTACTTTGCGGACATCACCATTATCAAGGACCTCAAAAAGATCAACCGTGTAAATCTCTTCCAGATTAAGATTCGGTTCAAAAAGAGTCGCGGGCAGCAGAGTAAGCGACAGAACAAGCAGGTGAACGGCTAAAGCCAGAGAGGCAGGAGTCTTCCAGTTATTCTCCGGCTCCGGGAAAAGAGTTGCATCTTCGTATGGGATATTAATCATTGGTAATAAAACAGCAGGGCGAGCGGTAAAAATTTACCTTTTTTCCGGCACGGTAATCATCCCGAGTTTATCAAAACCCTTGTTTTTCACATCAGCCATAACTTGGGCGACAATACCGTAAGGCACCTTTTTATCAGCCCGTAACAGAATTGTTTTTTCCGTAGATATCCTGGCAATTCTGGCCAGTTCCTGATTTAATAAATTCCTGTCGCCTCTTAGTTTCCCCAGAGCAATATTTCCTTTTTTATCAATGGTGATGATTACCGGTTTATCATCCTGGCGTAGAGGCCTGGCCGTTGTTTCCGGCAAATTAACATCTATACCCTGGGTCATCATCGGCGCGGTAACCATAAAAATAATCAGCAGTACCAGCATGACATCCACCATGGGGGTCACATTGATGTCCGCCATCAGGCTCCGCCTGTTATTTTTTCCCTGTACCGGCCCCATTTTTATCTCCTGGTAATCAGATCACGTTCCACCAGATTAAGAAAATCAGCAGTAAAGGCCGTCATCTCATTTTCCATATCCGCCAGTTTGTTCGCGTAAAAATTATAAAAAACAACCGCAGGAATCGCCACAGCCAGACCGGCGGCAGTGGCCACCAGGGCCTCGGAAATTCCCGGAGCAACGACTGCCAGAGAGGCGGAACCTCTCATACCTATTTCCTTAAAAGAGGCCATAATCCCCCAAACCGTGCCGAACAGCCCGATAAAAGGGGCAGCGCTGCCGGTAGTGGCCAGAAATGACAGTGACTTGTTGAGATAAGCAGACTGGAGATCACAACCTTTCCGCAATACCCGTTTAAGTGTTTCCAAACCAGCCAGACGATCCTGCAGGGTTCTTTCTCCCTGGGTGTCTTTATTTTTATTCAACTTCTGCAACTCGCTGAAACCAAGCATGAAGACTGCGGCTTCAGGGCTGTTTTCATAGGTCTGAGCCGCCTTGAATGCCTCAGCCAGATTCTTGCAGTTCCAGAATATATCAAGAAACTCTGCTGATTCATTTCCAGCCTTTTTAAAAAGAATAAATTTCTGAAAAACAATGAACCAGGAAATCAGGGAAAAGGCCAGCAGCATAAGCATAACCGACATAACCATGGGCCCGGCATTTATGAGCATTGAAAAAATATTTAGATCCTGCACTGATGTTATCCTTTATGCAAAAAATTTAGCGAAGTTGGAACGTTTTTCCCGTGAGCAGTTACAAAATTTATCTTATTGTTCCAGACATCATTTTTATAAATCTGTTTCAATCATACTCAAAAAAATCTGAAATAGACAAAGAGATAAGTGCTGATTCCGCAGGACGCTTCTGAACAGATATTAAAAATTTACGGTAACTGCTCACAAGGGCACCGCATATTCGAAGTCGAAGTTTATGCCCTGTTTTTAAGGGTGCTTACCTTCGCGATCAGCCTGTCTTATATAGCACCAGTATGCTGCGCCGGCATTATCACGCACATCTAAAGCACACGGAGTCTCACTTCGTTCGCTTACCTCTGAACAGTTACAAAACTGTGGTTATAGCAATTTTTCTCCCCTACCTGAAGTTAAAATTTACTTGTTATATATTGTTTAACCTAGATTTTAAAGGATTTTTTCTCTGACATTTATGATAGTATTTATTATTATCCAGGGTAACTGCTCACAGGGCACCGCATATTACCGCGATCAGTCCGGCTTACGTATGAATAATACGCTGCGCCGACCTGATCACGACAATCTATCGGAGTCTCCCTTTGGTCGCTTACCTGCACCCTGTAACCAGTTACAATTACAGGGGTTAGCGAAGTTAGGACGCTTACCCCATGAGTAGT
>JANTGB010000055.1 GCA_024763115.1 Desulfobulbaceae bacterium
AGTGCCTTAGATTCGTTCGTTTGGGACTTCGAAGCATACTTGTGCTATTCGAGAAGGCCCAAACGGGCGAAGATGAGGTGCTGGTGAACGCTTACCCTGATTTTATCCGGCTTTGAAAATTACTGCTTCCCCTGTAACCAGGCAGTATAGCTATCTTGCAGATTATCCCAGGAAAAACGCTCAGTCAGTTCCCGGCATTGGCGTTGAGACGAAAATCGTCCTGCGGTCAGCAGATGTTTTAAACGTTGGGAAAATTGATTGCGCTGATAGAGGAAATCAGGTGGGAAAAGTTCAGGATAGGATAATTTGTCAGGCAACAGGGGGGTGCAGCCGGCCCTGACCGCTTCTATGATAGAAATGCCGTAAAATTCATGGGTTGCGGTGGACACCACCACATGCCCCTGTCTCAGCCAGTGGATGTATTCGTCCCGTGATTTAACAAAACCAAAATGGCGGATACGAGATTGCAATTTTTTTTCGGCCAAGGCAAAAATTTTCGGCTGCCGCTTAAATGACTGGCCCAGTATCGCCAGCTCAAATTTTACTCCTTCATTTTCCAGTTGAAAGAGTGTGGTAAAAAAGAGTTCAGGATTTTTGTCGTGTTCCCAGCGGTGATTCCAGATAATTAAAGGAATATTTTTTTTCAGCGGAGCAGGGGAGTGGTCAACAGGGCTGAAATCAAGGCCTGGATGGAGAATAATTGATTTTTGCCGGATTTTATCAAGATCCGGCATAGGCATGTCGGCAGCCTTATTTAAAATACCCCGGCAGCCGTCCATAAAGGTTTGGTAATTGTAAGATGAATTAAAGGCCAGGCGGTCAGAGGCCAGGGCCGTGGTATAATTGGTCAGGGCAAAGTGAAAGTCCCGTTTATCTTTTACCTGAACCGGGTAGGCGAACTGGTTTTCATGGAAATAGGTTAAAACAGGAATCCGGCTCAGCCATTTCGGGCCGCAGCCCCGCAGGGCTGCGACATCAACAAAGGTTGAACAGAGAACCAGATCAAATTTGTTCATCCCGGCCAGGTGAGTGGCAAAATAAGGCGCGGACAGACGCATACGCCATTTCCATTTGCGGGCCGGCAGGGTAAGAAAATGGAAATTATCCGGCAGCTTCCGAGTTAACTGGTCGAGAAATGCCTTATGGGAACCTCCATAATAAGGCTCAAGAACCAGAATGTTCATTTAAGCTAAGCCGTTTTTATTGCCTCCTGAAAGGCCGGGGCCGATCGTTCTATCACCCCGTCATCAACGCAGAAGGCCAGGCGGAAATAGCCCGGCATGCCGAAACCCCGGCCTGGTACGGCAAGAATTTTAAATTTCTGCAGATGGGCGACAAACTCCGCGTCATTTTCCCAGGGAGATTTGGGAAAGAAGTAAAAGGCTCCCTGGGGCGAGGTGAACTCATAACCGGCATCAGTCAGGATTTTTTCAAATGTTTTCCGTCTTTTGGCATAAATGGAACAGTCAACCGTCAGCCCCTGAAGTTCGGCAATTACCCGCTGCATCAGGGCCGGGGCATTAACATAACCGAGAATACGGTTGGCCAGGGTCAGGGCGCCGATGAGCGGGCCTTTGTCGGTGATCTGCGGATGAACGGCAATATAGCCGATCCGTTCACCGGGCAGGGAGAGGTCCTTGGAATAGGATGAGACAACAATACTGTTGTCATAGGCCTTGAAGATGCTGGGTACGACATTGTCGTCATAAATTATCTTGCGATATGGCTCATCGCTTAACAGGAAAATAGTGGAGTTGAATTTTTCCTGGGCCGCAGTCAGGATTTCCCCAAGTTGCGCCAGTTCCGTTGCTGAATAAATTCGGCCGGTAGGATTATTGGGGCTGTTTATAATAATTCCCTTGGTTTTTTCGCTGATTGCCCCGCTGATTGCTTCCAGGTCAAGGCTGAAATCATTCCTGGTATTGACGATTTTCGTCGCCCCGCCGTGATTATCCACATAAAAATTATATTCGACAAAAAAGGGAGAAAGAATAATAACTTCCTCGCCGGGATTTAAGATTGATTTTAGAACCACGTTCAGGGCTCCGGCAGCGCCACAGGTCATCAGTATTTCATCGGCGCTGACTGTAATCTCCTGTTCCTGAGAAATCTGCCGGGCCACTGCCTCGCGGACAAAGGGATATCCCCCATTCGGCATGTAGCCGTGTACACCCGGTTTTTCGTCATTGACCAACCTTTTAAGGGTTTCGGCAAACTGTGGGGGCGGGGATAGATCAGGGTTGCCGAGGCTGAAGTCAAAAACATTTTCAGCCCCGAATTTTTTTTGTAACCTGGCGCCCTCTTCAAACATTTTGCGAATCCAGGACGAACGTTGGGCAAAATCATTCATTTTTGTGGAAATTGACATGGTTAAACTCCTTTATGGCAGATAGATATATTGTAACTATTCAGCTGCACTTAATCTGCGCGCGATAATGCTGTCTTACATAGCATTAGTATGCGAAGTTTATGCCCGTAGTATGGGTGCCGGCATTATCACGCACATCTAAAGCACATCTGAATAGGAGCAAAGCGCCGTCATACAGAACTGTGGTTATGAAAATTTTTCGTCCCTACCTGAATAGTTACGATATATTGTAGTTTTAGTTGATGAACTCGTAAAAAGTCTTAACTCACCATGAAGCTCATGAAGAGCATGAAGTTAACATGCCGATCTCACGTTTTTTCTTCGTGTCCTTCATGCGCTTCATGGTGAGTTAAGTTTTTTTAGTTAATTACTGTGTTTTTTACTGAAATAATCATAGGCAACATTAATATCTTTCATCTTTTCCTCTGCAACCCGGCGGAACTCTTCGCCAAGATGACCAACCTTGTCAGGATGATATTTCATACTTAATTTACGGTATGCCTTTTTAATTTCACTGAAGTCGACACCGGGAGTAAGACCCAGAACCTCGTAATATCTCTCTTCCTCGGAAACCGATGTCTGTTGCCGGTTACGGTAATGATATCTGCTCCATATTGTCTGCTGGTCGTATTGGGAAATATCAAGAAATTCCGCAATCTTACGGGCTAATTCAAGTTCTTCGGGCAGGACATTATCCTTGGTGTAAAGAACCTGGTAAACAAGCTCAAGCAAAATCAGCCGCGGTTCATAGGCAAAGGAATTTTTAAACTGGGTCAGGAGGGAATCAATGGTTTCCGTGGAATTGGATGCTTCCTTGATCAGCTCATTTACCCAGTACATCTGGTCCTGGGTATAGCGGAGATTGACCCGGAAAAAGTTTTTGATTGTCTGCAGTTCCGCCCTGGTTACCACCCCGTCGATCTGGGCGATTTTAACAAGTATATGCACCAGAAGCTGGACAAATTGATTGCGGGCTTCGCTCTGCTGCTGTTCATAATTGCTGACCTTGTAACGAATATAAGAGGACGAGCCCCACAAGGCGGCAAAAATAAAAAAAACAAAAAATAGGCCACTGACCAAGAGAAAGCCCATAACTTCAAAGAGTAGAGGTGCGCCGCCGAAAAGCAGCAGGGCAATTACTATAAATAAAAGACAGCCCCCGCAACCGGGCTGTTGATGTTGATGGTATCTATATTCCGGCATCGTTAAGAGTCATCTTCGGCAAACAGGGCCTCGACAAATTCATTGGGATCAAAATCACGCAGATCATCCACCTGCTCGCCGATCCCGATGAAACGAATGGGAATGTTAAATTCCCGGCAGATATTAACCACAATGCCACCCTTTGCCGTGCCGTCAAGTTTGGTCAGGGTTATGCCGGTAAGGCCGACTGCCTCGTTAAACAACCGGGCCTGGGAGATAGCGTTCTGGCCGGTAGTAGCGTCGATAACCAGCATAATTTCATGGGGAGCGCCGGTCATTCTTTTCCCGGCAACCCTTTTTATTTTTTTCAGCTCTTCCATGAGGTTAACCTTGGTGTGCAGTCGACCTGCCGTATCAATGATAACCACATCTACATTGCCGGCTCCGGACAGGCCGTCAAAAACTACGGATGAAGGATCTGCTCCAGGTTTCTGGCTGACCAGTTCAATTCCGACCCGTTCAGCCCAGATCCGCAGCTGATCAATAGCGGCAGCCCGGAAGGTGTCGGCGGCAATCAGCATGACCGACCGGCCTGAGTCAACGAATTTTCGGGCCATCTTGCCGATGGTTGTGGTTTTGCCTACCCCGTTTACCCCGATAACCATAATAACAAAGGGGCCTGAATCCGGCATGACCAGCTCTGCCGGCTGATCGGAACTGAGAACAAATTGGGTTATTTTATCCTTAAGAATTTTTTTCAGGGCCAGAGGGTCGCTGAGCTCATTGCGGGCCAGTTTTTCCCTGGCATTATCAACAAGTTCCATGGTGGTGTTGATCCCGAGATCCGCAGTAATCAGGATTTCCTCCAGGTCGTCAAGCAGCTCGGGATCAATAACTTTCTTGCCCAGGAAAAGTTCGTCAACTTTTTTTACCAGGGAATTTCTGGTTTTAGAGAGGCGTTTGGTTAAACGCTTGAACAGTACCCCGACATCCTCATGAAGAATATTCTTTGGGGCTTCCTCTGTCGTTTCCGCCTCCGGGGGAGCAGGAGCTTCCATCTGCTCCTTTTTCTTTTCAGGAGGGGGAGTTGCTCCCGGAGTGGAGCCGGGCTGCGACGGCGCAGTTTCCTTTTGAACCGGTTCTTCCTGAGGAACAGCAATTTCTTCTTCCTGAGTTTTTTCCTCTTTTCCGGTTAATTTGTTAAATTTTTTTTTAAACCAGCCTAACATTAATCAATTCCATTTTATAACTGTTCAGCCGCACTTCATCTGCGCCCGATCAGGCTGTCTTGCAAAGCGCCGGGAGCCTGTCCGAGAATGCTCTTTCTGCGGAGTCTTACTTCGTTTGCTTACCTCTGAACAGTTACAGTTCATAGTTATGGGGAAGTTGTATCATTTTGTCGTATAGCGTTAATAACCCTTTCTATCATCCAGGTCGGAGTGGATGCCCCGGCTGTAACCCCTATGGTTTTATAATTGATGAATTTTTCCGGCTCAAGTTCATCTTCCGTTTCAATCACATATACGGGACAGGACATGGAATTGGCCACATCGCCAAGCCTGGCTGTATTGGCGCTGTTCCTGCCGCCTACCACAACCATGGCATCCACCTCGTGACAGAGTTTTCTAACTTCATCCTGCCTTTTATGGGTGGAGTCGCAAATGGTATTAAAAACCCGGCCACCGGGAAAATGAGCCATAACTGCCGCGCTTAAACGGTCAAAGACATTATTGTCCTGGGTGGTCTGACTGACTATTACATAGGGCTCCGGCAGTTTGAGATTTTCTATGTCTTTTTCGTCAGTGACCACTGCCCCCTGTTTTCCGGCATAACCCAGCAGCCCGTTTACCTCCGCATGATTCTTGTCACCGATGATAACGGTAAAACAATTCTGCTCAAGAAATTTTTTAATAATAGCCTGTACTTTTAATACTCTGGGGCAGGTAGCGTCAATAACGACGGCCCCGGCCTCTGCCAGTTCCCTTTTTCGGCTGGGAGGAACACCATGGGCCCGGATAATAACAGTTCCCTCGATCCGGGGTGGAATATCCGTTAAGATTTTAACTCCCTGTCCCTCAAGAATTTCCAGAACCTGAGGATTGTGAATGAGCGGACCGAAGGTGTATATATTTGCCTCTCCATCCTCAACCAGGGCCATGGTGGTATCAACAGCCCGTCTGACTCCCATGCAGAAGCCGGCGGTTTCAGCAAGAATGATTTTCATTTTTGATGAGGTTCCAGGTTTAGAGGTTCAGAGGTTTGAAGGTTCAGGGGGTCAGGGGGTGTGGAGTTTGCCTGACTCCAAGCCATGATCCACAATTATCATAAGCTGATTAAACTATCCGGTTATTATTTTTTTTGCAAGGTAATCGGCTGTTTCAGCGGGTAAAACAGCGCCATTTTTCTTCGACTCGCAGATAATGGGGCTTAAAGTTTTGTTTATAAGCCATGGCCTTGACTTCCCTGATCAGAAAACCGAGATAAAACCAGTTGATTTTGTTCTGTCGGCAGAATTTATTGAGGTAGAGGATATTGTAGGTGCCGAGACTGCGTTGTCCTGCATCAGGATCAAAGTAAAAGTAGACGCCGTTAAGAAATTTTCCACCCACATCGACAATTGCCACTCCCAGCAGTTTGCCGTTAAGCCGATAATTTAATTCAAAGGTGCCGGTTGTGTTATTCATAAAAAAACCGGTGTAATAGCTTACAGCGGAATTGTCTTTGCCGGGATAGCGGCTGCGAAGAAATTTTTCGCAGAGGGCGAGTTTTTCACTACTGGCCTGGAGAGGTGAAATATTAATTTCAAGATCGCTGTTTTTTTTCCATGTCCGGCGCTGGTTTCGGTTTGGTTGCAGTTTGAGAGGGTTTAGTCTGATAGGCAGGCAGGCCCGGCAGTCACGGCAGGCCATGCAGTACAGGGTATTGCCGTTGCGCCTGAATCCGTGATCAAGAAAGGCGGCAAAAAATTCATCGTTAAGACCGGTAAAATAATTTTGCCGATAAACCGCAGTCTTATCCAGGCCATAGGGACAGGGAACAGCTATATTGTAGTAGGGAAATGAGGCGATTATGGCCTGATAGTTTTTTTCTGTTTCGATTGTCACAAAAAATGGTAACTACTCATGGGGTAAGCGCTATAACTTCGCTAACCTCTGTAATTGTAACTGGTTACAAGGTGCAGGTAAGCGACCAGCGGGAGACTCCGTTAGATTTTCGTGATCAGGTCGGCGCAGCGTATTAGTCATACGTAAGCCGGACTGATCGCGGAAATATGCGGTACCCTGTGAGCAGTTACAAAAAATGTTTATTTTTAACGGGCATGGCCGCAATAAAAAAATCCCCGGCTGAGGAAAAAAACCGGGGATCAAGGGAAAGAAATAAAAAAAATTTTTAACCGCAGGTGCCTGAACTGCAACTGCCGCATGATGATCCGCTGCTTAACGGAATTCTGGAAGCAATTGAAAAACCGGAACGGGGGCCGGCATCAACAAAATCAACCTTGATGGCGCCGCATTTGGTAAGCAGAGAAGTTTCCACCAGGAATTTCAGATCATCCTGATCAAAAACTGAATCAGTATCTTTTGGCTCATCCAGAGCCAGTCCCAGTGAGGGACCGGATCAGCCACCCTGCATAAGGGCTATCCTGATGGCAGAATTAATATTATTCTGCTCAAGATAGGCTTTTAAGTTCCTTATTGCCGTATCTGTAACTTCAAACATAAATAACCTCCTGAATATTAAAAATAATAATTTTTATTTTTGACAAAGCATTTAAGTATTTATTTAATTTAAGTAAAATCATTGCTTATGTCAATAGAAGAGCCTTTTTTTCCTGTAATTTAAAAGATGATTGCAAGATGTCGGGCAAAAACATATAATCAGATCAGTACATTGACCGGTAAATAGCCGGGTTGTTTTTTTACATTATCTGCAGAGAAGGAATGTCATGAAAAAAATTGTTATTTCAACCGGTGGCGGTGATGCTCCAGGGTTAAATGCGGTGATTTACGCAGTGGTCAAGGCTGCTGTTTCCCGGGGCTGGGAGGTGTTCGGCAGCAAGTGCGGTTACAAAGGATTGCTTGATCCGGATGAACTTGTCCGTTTGACTCCGGAAAAGGTTGAGGATATTACTCCTACCGGCGGAACAATTCTGGGCTCGACAAACAAGGGCAATCCCTTTGCCATGCCCATTGAAAATCTGGCCGGTGAGGTGCAGATTCGTGATGTTTCGGATCGGGTAATGAAGATTTTTACCCGGATGGGATTTACCTGTCACATAGCCGTGGGCGGTGACGGCAGCCTGGAAATAGCGCATCGGTTTGCCGTAGAAAAGGGCATGCCGGTGATCGGCGTTCCCAAGACCATTGATAACGATCTTGAGGCCACTCAATTAACCTTTGGCTTTGATACCGCAGTGTCGACCGCAACCGAGGCCCTGGATAAACTCCATTCCACCGCCAAATCCCATGACCGGGTAATGGTAGTGGAGGTTATGGGCCGGGATTCCGGCTGGATTGCCTTGAATTCGGGGATTTCCGGGGGGGCTGATGTTATTTTGATCCCTGAGATTCCCTTTGACATGGAGAAAATCTGCGAAAAAATTAATGATAATGAGCTGTATGATAAACATTACGCCATTGTTGTGGTGGCTGAAGGCGCCAAGGCCCGCGATCATGAGGTAATTCACAAGGGCGAGGGCGAGATTGGCCGTTCGGAAAAAATTCTGGGCGGTATTGGTCTCTGGGTGGCCCGGCAGATCAGTGAAATGACCGGCAAGGATACCCGTTCCCTGGTTTTGGGCCATTTGCAGCGCGGCGGCTCACCTACCACATTCGATCGTTTGCTGGCCCTGCGCTTCGGCGCTTCGGCGGTGCGTCTGGCAGAAGCGGAACAGTTTGATCACATGGTGGCCCTGGATGGTATTGACATGAAGGCCGTACCTTTAGCCGATGCCATCAAGGAACGGAAAAAGGTGCCTGTAGACTGTGATAAGATTCTCACTGCCAGGGAAATTGGTATCTGTATGGGGAATTAGGAATATATTATGTCGTTACATACCTGTGTTACTCCGCAAGGCGGATTCAGATACTTAATTCATGACCCGCATTTCAAGGTAAAAAATCTGCGGGAAAAAGATAACATTGTCTCTTTAGGTGAATGTGACGGTGAGATATGCGATAACAGCCGCAATTTTCCTCCTGCTGATATTAATGTGCAGCAGGCTGACCGGATTTATGAGATAGCCAACGCCTTTCCCTTTAAGGGCACGACGTTTATAAATACGGCCTGGGCCGATCCTGTTGCGGAAAATCCGGCAGAAATCAGGCTGCCGGCTGCAAAAGATGTATCATTAAGCGCGGCAGCGGCTCGCCGGCCGGCGACTGATCTTGATACGGTTTTTGCCTCTCTGCCCGAGCCCCTGCTTCTCGCCCTGGCCCAGACTTCAACAGATCCGGCTGATCTGGTGCGTCTGGCCCGGCAATGCTGTGAATTTGTTGATGATGATAACGGCAGCCCCCTGGGATTACTTTATAAAAAGGACGGCCGGGGCAGGCTGCGGGCAATTATCAGTAATTTTGAGCTGTTCGAAATCCTGGTCAATAACCCCTTTCTGCCTGGTGAGTATAAGGAAGTGATGGTTTTGCGGCCTGGAGCCCAGGGCAACAGTGAAATTGTCGGCGAGTGGTCGGCTGCGGGCGGTAAAAGCCATATTTTTGAATACCTGCGCCGCAATTCTTATATCCCCTGGGGCCATTATGCCGCCAACATGGCTGATGACGCAGTGCGCTACCGGATAGCCGACCTGCTGGACGCAGACATGAGCGGGCTGCGTCATCTCTATTATCAGCGCACCTATGTCCGGCTGGCTGTGGAACTGGGCCTTAAGATTCCAGGGGCGGGAAAAATGATTGAGCCTGTCCGGCTTGAGGAAATGCGGCTTGAGATTTTAAGAGCCCTTAAGCAGGGCGGGACGCTCAGGTTTAATTCAACCCTCTGGGGCTGGAATTTCGGTTTTGACTGCGCCCCCACCGGCTATCGGCTTCATGCCTCGCATCAGCAGATTCACCAGCAGTTTGCCCTGCTGCCGGCAATGGTTCCCGTTCTTGTAAACAGTGAACCGGCAGGGGACAGTGAGGCCTATGGCTGCGGTGATCTTATCCGTGACTTTCTCCGCCGATATCATGCTGATACCGGACAGAGGTTTTTTGTTGATTATATTGCCGCTATTCGCGCTAATGAGCGTATGGACGACAGGAAAGACCGGGAGAAGAGCCTGGTAGTTTATGAGGATGAAAATGTTATGCTTTTTGTCCCCAAGGCCCAGACCTCGCAATGGGAACTGCAGCTTATGACATTGCGGCCCATCGGCAATATTCTTGAGGCGGATCAAAAGACCAGAAATTCTTTGGATTATGCCATGTTAACTGCCCTAAGGGTTCTCACCGGCCTGGGGGCGAGGATGGTAACCAGCATCGAATACTCCAAACGTTTTACCGGCGAGGATAACGATCAGCATCTGCTCTATGCCTTTCTGCCGCGGATGCCGGAGTCGCCGGGAGCCTTCAGTGAACAGCAGCTGCGCTGGATCATGGGACATTTTCCTGAAGATTTTGCCTTTGCCTGCCGGTGGCGGATGGCGGAAGCCGTAAATCAGACGACATAGGACGGAAGCTGGATTTTATGATGGCTGTCGACAGACAGCCGTTTTTATTTTGTAACTACTCACGGGGTAAACGTCCTAACTACGCTAACCCTGGTAATTGTAATCGTTCACCAGCACCTCATCTTCGTCCATTTTGACCTGCTTACATAGCACCAGTATGCGGCGCAGGCCCAAATGAACAAATCTAAGGCACTGG
>JANTGB010000056.1 GCA_024763115.1 Desulfobulbaceae bacterium
CGGACTGAATAACTTTTATGCTGTCTTCAACCTGAATTCCCATGCTGAGCAGACGCTCCTTAAGGTTTGCTCCTCCCCGGATTAAGACAACCCGTACCCTCTCCCCGCTGCCTGCCAGGGCAAGTGGAAAAGCTGGTTGATTGTCGCATCTCTTATCCATTAATTTCTCCATAAAGCTCATCTCTTCTGTTCTGTCTTACGATGAGTAATTTGCAGTGATGTAATTTTTTTAGGTGTCACTAATACCAGAGAGATTATTCAAGGTCAAGAGTTTTTTTAGGGATGCCAAAAAAAGATTGGGTATCTGCACAAAGTAGTAAGTTGGAAACAAAAGAAGGCAAGGGAAAATTTAGATTTATAAAGAAAGGGAAGGTAACTGTTCAGGCAGGGATAACAACTTTAGAGCTATGAACCGTAACTGTTCCGGTGGTAAAGTCCATTCTGCTGCGCCTGCGGTTGCATATGAATTTGCGTAACTGCTCACAGGGCACCGCATATTCGGAGTCTTCGCTTACCTGCGCGATCAGTCCGGCTTCGGAGTCTCCCTTTGGGCGCTTACCTGCACCCTGTAACCAGTTACAATTACTGGGGTTAGCGAAGTTAGGACGCTTACCCCATGAGTGAGTAGTTACGAATTTGCGAGACAAAAGTCTCAAACGGATTTTCATGCAAACCAAAAAGCCCTCACAGCGTAAAAGCTGTGAGGGCTTGATATCTTTGGTGCCGGGACCAGGAATCGAACCAGGGACACACGGATTTTCAGTCCGTTGCTCTACCGACTGAGCTATCCCGGCATGAGGGAATGAAGTTACAGAAAGCATGTTATCTTGTCAAGAAATTTCTCTCATAAATTACTTGAGAAAAGGCCGGCTTATCATGCCGGGCTTCCTGGTCTTTATCAAGAACAGCCCATAAGAATCCAGCTCCCAGCCGCAGAGCTGATAATACGTAACCGGTCAGGCGTAGAAATGAAGCTCCTAAAGAGAGATTGCCGCCGGAACGATCTACCACCCATAATCCCATGAGCATTTTACCAACGGTTTGGTCGCCGCAGGCATGGAAAATCATAAAATAATTTGTTAGCAGGAAAATCGGCATGGCAGCGAAAACGGCCAGGGAAAAAAGAGACAGATTGAGCAGCCTGTAAAAATCAGCAAAAACCTTTTGACAAAATATTTGAGCCGGAAGAGTCATGGCTGCGGCGTTAGTAACCGTTCACCAGGGCACCTAATTTACGATAACCTTACAGTCCTGTAAGTGTTTACCAGTGCCTTAGATTCGTTCGTTTGGGACTACGAAGCATACTTGTGCTATTCGAGAAGGCCCAAACGGGCGAAGAGGTAAGCGTAGACTCCGTGAGGTGCTGGTCGCTTACCGGCGTTACAACATAACAACATGACAATATAGATCAGAAAAGCCATTATCCCGGCCCGGATTCGTCGCTTGTCTGATGTGTTTCGATTACTGTTTGTTATTTATCCTTCTTGAAATTTTTCATCGCAGGGGCGCCCCTACGGAAATTATCTGCCTGGAGCAGATGACTCAAGATCAAGAGGGCCCGTATCAGCATCAATCTCCAAAACAGGATCAATATCAACATCCTTTGTTTCATCTGCTTCGTCGCTTTCCAGGCTTAACATTTCAAGATCAATATCGTCACCTTCATTCAGTTCTTCAGCCTCGGTATCTGAATTGCTGTTTTTTTCATCGGATTCCAATGCCGGGTCAACAAGATCGGCATCATCGCCCTCATCACCAGGCAGGTCGATGTCCAGGCTTATTTCGTCATGATCTGTTTCTGCGGCAGCCTCTACTTTTTCCTGAGGTTCACTGTCTTCATCAATAACAAGATCAGAAAGATCAATTTCATCCAGGGTAATATCCGCCGGTTCATCTTCCTCCATGTCTACTTCAATGTTTAATTTTATGTTATCGGCCAAAGCCGGTTCGGATTTAATTTTATCATCTTCTTGAAGGTCGGTGAACTCATCCTCATCTTTTAATTGTAAATCAGCAAGATCCTCATCTTTTGCTAATCTCAAATCATCATCGTCTTCAAGAGAGATCGAATCAATATTATTTTCGCCGGCTGATTCCTCACTGCTATTTTCAGGCTGTAATTGTAAGTCGGCGACATCTTCGTCCGGCGGTTCAATAGTGCTTTCTTCATCATCAAGAGCAAGGTCAGCAAGTCCTTCTTCATCGTCTAATTGTAAGTCGGCGATATCTTCGTCCGGCGGTTCAATAGCGCTTTCTTCATCATCAAGAGCAAGGTCAGCAAGTCCTTCTTCATTGTCTAATTGTAAGTCGGTGACATCTTCGTCCGGCGGTTCAATAGCGCTTTCTTCATCATCAAGAGCAAGGTCAGCAAGTCCTTCTTCATTGTCTAATTGTAAGTCGGCGACATCTTCGTCCGGCGGTTCAATAGCGCTTTCTTCATTATCAAGAGAGATATCGGCTTGCTCTTCCACCTCCTCCTGGTCTGGAAGATCTACAACGGAAAGTGATTGTTCCATGTCTGAATTTTGATCAACTTGTGATAAATCAAGCGCTGGAACCTCATCTTCACCGAGGTTAAGCTCAATATCCGAAGATTCCTCAGCGGAAATATCATATTCTTCCTGTTCTGCTGATTCAGCTGTGTCATCCTCAAGCAAAGGAGGAGAAAGATCCTCCCGGGCAAGCTCACCACTGACTACAGAACCAAGAAAAAAAGAAAACTGTGTTTTTTCGGCTGTTCCTTGAAGTTCTGCTGCTGTCTCCGTCAGATCACTTCCACACTTTGTACATTTTTCCACATGATCAAAAGAAATAAAACCACATTTCGGACATCGCATATAATCTTCCCTTATCTAGGGTTAAAAAAACATTTTTGAATCAAAGGGTTTACTATATTTTAAATAGTTTATAATAATAGAATGGAAACGGTCAAGGCATTCTCTTTAAAAAAAATTACGAATAAAAACAATACCGGCCCGACTTGCAAAATAGTGCTATTCCGATTAATTTTATTATTTTTTTACCATCCATATTGAAAAATAAACCATAAACCCAGCAACAAACAGGTCGGAAAATGAAAACCAGCAATAAATTTACTCTAATCACTTTACTTTTAACCATAATTGCACTGGCGGGATGTCACCATGATCCGGTTCGTCATCTGGCCTCTGATGTCTGCCTGCTCAGTCCGGGTGTTTCGCAGCAGGAAGTTATTTCCTATTTGGGAATTCCCCGGGAAAGGCGTCTGAATGAGCAGGGCGATGAAGTATGGATTTATTATCAGGTCAACAAAAGTTTTTTGCGCAAAACGCCATTTATCGGTGACAGGCTTGGAGACGAGGATTACGACCTGGTGACTGTCACTTTTTTGAATGATACCGTATCAACCTGTGCTTATCATTCCTACACTGAAGAGGAAATAAACAAACTTGGTTTGATTATTCCGGATGAAAAATAAAATTTTAAAATATGAAAAATCGCGACAGCGCATGGTGCAGGAACAGCTGATTCCCAGAGGAATAGCAGATCAGCGCGTTCTGGATGTCATGAGTAGGGTGCCCCGTCATATTTTTATCGAGGATGCCCTGGCGCCTCAGGCTTATGGTGATTTTGCTCTGCCCATCAGCGAGGGCCAGACGATTTCACAGCCCTATATCGTCGCTTTGATGACCCAGGCTCTGAAACTGAACGAAGATGACAATGTGTTGGAAATCGGAACAGGGTGTGGGTATCAGACCGTAATCCTGGCGGAATTATGCCGGAAAGTTTATACAGTTGAACGATTAAAGCCCCTGCATATCCAGGCCCGGAAAAATTTTGATAAACTAGGCTGTTTTAATATTATCTACAAGATTGATGACGGCACGGTGGGATGGCCGGAATATCAACCTTTTACGCGAATTATTGTCACAGCTGCCGGCCCCCGTATTCCAGAGGCCCTGGTTGCTCAGCTGGCTGATCCGGGAATTATGGTGATTCCGGTTGGAGACCGCAATGTTCAGGATCTGGTGGCTGTGGAAAAAACAGCTGGTAGAATTGAAGAAACAGTAATTGAAAAGGTTCGTTTCGTCAGCTTGATCGGTTCACAGGGCTGGTCAGGATGACGTTCATGACGCGTAACCGTTCACCAGAGAGTAAATCTTTGCAATATTTAAGTCTCTAAGCGTTTACCAGTGCCTTAGATTTGTTCATTTCGGAGTCTCGTTCCTCGCTTACCTGCCTGCACAGCATACTGGTGCTATTCAAGCAGGCTCAAATGGGCAAAGATGAGGTGCTGGTGAACGATTACCATGACGCGCAAGAACTTTCACAGTACTGTGGCGGCAATAACAGCCCCACCAATCAACAAAACGACAAAGGCAATACAGAGCAGGTTAAAATAGCGGTCAATAAAATCTTTGGCCGCTTCACCCCATTTTTTCAGAGCCCAGGCCACGGCAAAAAAACGACATGATCTGGCGACTATTGAGGTGAGGATAAAAATCCAGACATTGACCCGCGCTACTCCGGCCGTAATTGTTACCAGTTTATAAGGCAGCGGAGTAAGACCGAAGACAAAAACTATCCAGGCGTTCCAGCGGTCATATACCTGGAAAAGATATTCTCCTCCCAGGCCTGAGCCGAAAAAATCAAGCAGATAGGACGGTAGTCTTATATCGGCCCGGCCATCAATGGTAACCAGCTGCACATGGGCGATATGGGTGACAATCCACATGCCCAGGGTTTTCCAGGCAAAAACACCGATACCGTATCCCAGTAAACCGCCTACCACTGAAGCAAAAGCGCACCAGAAGGCAATCCGGGCCCAGCGTTTTGTCGCGCCCATTACCAGAGCGATAAGAAGGATATCGGGTGGAATCGGGAAAAAGCTGCTTTCCATGAATGAAATAACAACCAGGGCAGGCAGACCATAGGGCGTGTCGGCCCAGCTCAACATCCAGTTATAAAGACGGCGGTGAATTCCCGGTGATGGACAAAGGGGAGCAGGCGATACGGTAGGTGGAGTCATGGTATTATTTTACGGGTTGGGAAAAGTTTAAAAATTGAAAAAAGATGACTTCCCATCCATCCTTCTTTCCTCTTTTAAAAGTTCTTTTAATTTTTTTTGATAAAATTTTAGACATTTTTTTATATAGCGGTTGCGCCCCCAGCGTGAGCTGTAGTCTCCTTTTTCAACATCAGCGTCCCTGCAGGCCAGAAGAATGAGATCAGGATGCAGCATCCTGTTAGTCAAACAGGTGATTTTACTCTCATAATACATCTTGGCTGAACGGATCTTAGCCCGTTTTTCACTCAAGCTTTTATTTGTCTGTTCAACACCAGCCACCCGCACTTTCCTCCTATGACAAATCCATGACTCCCATTGTCTATGCTAGATAATAATGAATAAGCAAGAAATTTGCCAACTTTTTACAGAATAGTGTGGAAGTTTTGAGTAAGTGCTGAGATGTCGGAAGAGAAAAAAACGCAGTTACACCAGCTCAGCCAAAACCTGATTTGCCACTGCCATGGCCTGCTCGGGAAGGCGGAGGCCGCCGTCTTTTATTTCAAGAAGATTGTTGTCCAGCAGCCTGCGAAAAGTATCACCATAATATTCGCGGGGATCAAGGTTAAATCGTTTCCGCAGTGAAGCAAGGGATATGCCTTTTACCATTCGCAGGCCCATTATAACGGTTTCGCGAAATTTTTTTTCCCGGCATAGAGCTTCAGCCCCGCTGAATCCGTCATTTCCGGCCATAATTTGCTTGTTAAAGTCAGCAGGGTCGTTAGTATTACTGATCCTTATATCTGCGATACTTGAGACCGCTCCGGCTCCCAGGCCGAGATATGAACCATTTTGCCAATAGTTTATATTGTGCCTGCATTCATAACCAGAGCGGGCGAAGTTGGAAATTTCATAGCGGATATATCCGGCATCCGCTAAAATCCGTTGAGATAATTCCGCCATGTCAGCTACTATCTCTTCGTGGGGCAGCTTAAGTTTGCCCTTGGCCGCCAAATCGGCAAACGGCGTATTCTCTTCCACGGTTAACTCATAAACGGCAAGATGTTCCGGCCCATAGCGACAGGTTGTTTCCAGGGTCTGCCGCCACTCTTTAAGCTTCTGGCCCGGCAGGCCGAACATCAGGTCAAGGTTTATATCGGCAAATCCGGCTTTTCTTGCCGTTTTAATGGCGTTTTCGGCTTGTGCCGCATTGTGAATCCGGCCTAAGCTCGCAAGAAGATCATCCGTAAAAGACTGGACGCCGATACTGAGCCGGTTAACTCCGGCCCGGCGTAAGGCGTACAGAGATTTTTGTTTTATGCTGTCAGGGTTGCCTTCTACAGTTATTTCCACCGGATAACTGAAATGAAAATTATCAAGCGCAATGGAAACAAGCCCGGCTAACTGCCGGGCGGAATATATTGTCGGGGTGCCGCCGCCGATAAAAATTGTTGAAAAAATATTTTTTTCCACCAGCGGATGCCGAGACAGACGCAGGAGCTGAGCATGCAGAGCCTGGAGATAGGCGCTGGTATCAAAACCTGCCGGGGCAAATGAATTAAAGGCGCAATAGGCGCATTTGCTGACGCAGAAAGGAATATGAATATAGAGCCCGGCCCCGGGCGTATTTCCCATTACAAGAGGGTCTGATATTTATTTTTTATCTCGGCCATCAGCCCGTGATCGGCAAAACTGTAAGGGGCGGAACTGCTGCCGATAATTAAATGATCAAGCAACTGGATATTCATTATCGAACAGGCCAGGAAAAGATTGCGGGTTAGTTTATGGTCGGCATCCGAGGGCTCAATCCGGCCGGAGGGATGATTGTGGGCAATTACCACGGCAGCGGCGTCATAGGCGAGGAGCAGTTTAATAAATTCCCGGGGGTAAATGGTATTAGCTGACAGAGTGCCTTTAAAAAGGGTCTTGGTGGTAATTATGGCAAATCCGCTATCAAGGAGAATTACCTTGAACACCTCGCGCTTAAGATTACGCATGGAATGGTTAAGGTATTCCGCCACCTCTTTGGAAGAGCGCAGATAGTTTTTATTTTCAAGGCGTTGAGCCAGATAGCGCCGGGCCACGCTGTGAATAAAGTGAATGGAAAAACTGTTCAGGGGGCCAATGCCTTTAACTTCAACAAGTTCGTCAGGCGCAGCCTCCAGAACCCCGGCCAGGGATTTGAATTTGTCCAGCAGGGCCCGGGCCTCGGTCTTGCAGTCTTTACGCGGGGTGCCCAGGGTGAGCAGCAGTTCCAGCACCTCGTCATCATTTAAGGTGCCAATCCCCCGTTTGCCAAATTTATCCCGCAGTCTTTGCCGGTGCCCCTCATTCTTTTTATCAGGAGAATTGCCTGCGGCCATTTTTTACTTTAATTCCTGGGCAAAAAGCTGGTTCGCCAGCTTGGGATTGGCCTTGCCTTTGGTTTTTTTCATCAGCCGGCCGATAAAAAATCCCATTACCTTGGTTTTGCCCTCCTTGAACTGGGTCACCTGGGCCGGATTGTCGGCCAGAATTTCCCTGATGATCTTCAGCAGATCGCTCTCGTCACTCATCTGCACCAGGTTTTTTTCCTTGACAATGGTCTGGGGATCTTTGCCGCTTTCCATCATTTCACTGAACACGGTTTTACCGATCTTGCCGCTGATCGCGCCTTTATCAATCATAATAAGCAGGTTGGCAAGATTTTCCGGTGAAACCGGGCAGTCGCTGATGTTAATGCCATCCTCACCCTTCATTTCCCGCATCAGCTCAGTCATCATCCAGTTGCTGATTTTTTTAGGCTGGGGGAAAATTTTCTCGGCTGTCTCAAAATACTCGGCCAGATCCCGAGAAGAGGTAATAATTTCGGCATCATAGGCCGGAAGACCGAATTCATCAATAAACCTGGCCCGTTTCTGTTCCGGCAGTTCCGGCAGGGACTGTTTAACCTGGTCGAGCCAGGCATCATCAATCACCACCGGAATCAGGTCGGGATCAGGGAAGTAACGGTAGTCATGGGCCTCTTCTTTGCTGCGCATGGGATTTGTTCTGTTCCGGTCGGCATCCCAGAGCAGGGTCTGCTGGATTATTTCGCCGCCGTCAAGCAAAATATCGCGCTGGCGTCGAACTTCATATTCCAGGGCCCGCTGCACATTTTTAAAGGAATTCATATTTTTTAATTCGGTGCGGGTGCCGAATTCATCCCGGCCTGCCGGACGCAGGGAAATATTGGCGTCACAGCGGAAACTCCCCTCCTGCATATTGCCGTCACAGATATCAAGATAACGAAGAATGGCATGGAGCTTGCGGAGATAGGCGGCTGCCTCCCGGGGCGAGCGAATATCCGGTTCACTGACAATTTCGATGAGCGGGGTGCCGGTGCGGTTCAGATCAACGTAACTTCTGGGCTCATGGCTGTCATGGATAAGTTTACCGGCATCTTCTTCCATGTGGATTCGGGTCAGGCCGATGCGGCTGATTTTGCCGTCAACTTCAATATCAACATAACCATGCTCGGCAATAGGCAGTTCAAACTGAGAAATCTGGTAGCCTTTGGGCAGATCAGGATAGAAATAGTTTTTGCGGGCAAACTGATTGCGGTAATTGATAGCGCAATTGGTGGCTACTGACATTTTTATGGCATATTCAACCACCTTTTTATTTAAAACCGGCAACACTCCGGGCATTCCCAGGCATACCGGGCAGGTATTGCTGTTGGGCGGCCTGCCGAATTCCGTAGTGCAGGTGCAGAAGATTTTACTATTTGTTTTCAACTGGGCATGAACTTCGAGCCCGATCACGGTTTCAAATTCCATGAATTATTTCTCCTGAATCCATTCTTTTAACCTTGCCGCCTCTGCCGACCATGCCGGGCTGATTCTGATTTGTAAAAAGAAGCGGAACAGTTCATCAATTATTCGGGTGGCGGTTTCCAGCAGGCCGATACGTTCAAGAATTCTGCCTTCAGCAGCCTCAGGGTCATCATTTTCCTCCCCGGCGCTCAGGGTTTTCGGCGGTTTAACGCTGCGGAATTCAAATAGGCTGGCCTTTAAGGTGAGGTGCCATTCATAATCACCCTGAGCCAGATGAATCCGGGCCTGTTCCAGCTTTTTTCCCATCCGCAGGCCGGTGCGGGCCTCGTTTAACTCGATCTGCATGCCCTGGCAGACAATTTTTTCAAAGGCCTCGCCCTCGCCGAATTCCAGCAGCATGTGTTTTTCAAAAACAACAACAACATCGCCTTTGCCGGGCAGTTCCACCATGCCGCCGCGTTCTTCACTTTTAAACCAGAGCCAGGTGAGAAATTCCTGTCCCAGAAATTTTTTTTCAGTTATTAAATCTACCAGATCCATAATATGTTTACCCGATAAAGATGGCAGGCCGGATGTCGGCCAGGGAGTGCCGGCCATCAGGATCGAGCAGATGTTCAGCAGTAAGATAAGGAACCTGCAGCATCAGGTTGAGACCAAAGGTTTCCTTAAAAAAATCTTCGAGAATTTCCTGGGCCTTGCGGTTGGTGGAAAAGAAAAACAGGGTGTTGTCGCCCAGGTTCCAGCAGAGATCATAGGTGGCCGGCACGGGCACGGCTTTTTTTGTCAGCATCAGTTTGATGTTTTCTTTGATTTCCAGCTTCTGGCTCCTGCTTAATTTGGGAATCTGCCGTTCTTTTTTCAGCCGTTCCTCTTCTTTGAGACAGAATTTTTTCAGGGCTTTGGGAGAGATTTTCCGTTCGTCAACCCGCAGGGTTAAGGCAATATAATCTCCGGCAGCATAAGAGGCATAGGAAAATTCCGAGTCAAACATGTTGATTACCGAAACCCAGCCAATGGAAATTTCTTCATAACTGTCATCAATGTCCCGAAAACTGCGGGCCGCAATTTGTTCGGCGGCAAACTCCCAGAAATTTTCCGGTAAATCGCCTTCGATAGAATAGCGGACAAAAGAAGCTGAACTTGCTAAAAGACCCATAAAAATATTCCTCCTGGGTAACTACTCACAGAGGGCTGGCGCTTACGTTGCCAACCACTGTATTTGTTACTGTCTACAGGGTGGTGGTAGGCGACCATCGGGAGACTCCAGGTAGAAGCACCGGTTACCCGGCGCTCCCCCCACAGATCCGGACGTGAAGATTTTTCTCATCCGGTTCCTCGGTCACCAATGGCTAACCCGACAGGCAACACCCCGTCGGGCGTATGACTATGCTACCCCCGTAAACACATGACTTGGGCTAAAACCCCGGTGGTGACACCGGTACACTATCCATAGCGTGTTCAAGTCTGCCGCCTTCCAGTGCATTAAAACTGTAAGCGTTCACCAGCACCTCATCTTTGCCCATTTGAGCCTGCTTGAATAGCACCAGTATGCTGCGCAGGCACAAATGAACGAATCTAAGGCACTG
>JANTGB010000057.1 GCA_024763115.1 Desulfobulbaceae bacterium
GGAGTCGAAGTTTATGCCCGTAGTATTGGTACCGGCCTTATCACGCACAGCTAAAGCGCACGGAGTCTCAATTCGTTCGTTTACCTCTGAACAGTTACAAGGCAGCAGTTGTAGCAGTTTTTCGCCCCTACCTGAATAGTTACCTTATTTGTAGTTTATAACAATAATTATAGACATATTTATTCAGGTTTTGCCATGCAATTCTATTTTTTTTGGTTTTTTCTTTATCTTACCATTTCAGGAGGTTATGTTAATCGTATATAATTTCTCCATATATGGTGGTGGCACCCAAACCGCAGGTTTGATTGAGCGCAGCCGAGACCTACAATTCAACAGGCGATCATTGTTGAGCTGCCGGAGGTCTCTTTTTTCAAGCGAAGTCTTGGAAAAAGCGTAGGCGCTTACCCCATGAGTAGTTACACTAAAACTTTAAAAAACAATTAAGAAATATGAATAGACCAGCACAGTATTTCAGGGCCGGGGCCGGGGCGATGATTATTAACAACAAAGGGCTTGTCCTTGGCCTGGAACGGGACGATATCCCCGGTTCCTGGCAGATGGTTCAGGGCGGGCTGGACAGCTTTGAGGAGCCGTTGGCCTCCGCCTTAAGAGAAACAGCCGAGGAAACAGGAATCCGGGAAAGGGATCTTGAACTAATTGATTCATATCCTGAGCCCCTGGCTTATGAGCTTCCAGCTGCGGCAAGGACTATGCTAATGGGGCGGGGCCAGGTACAATTCTGGTATCTGTTTAAATTCAGCGGCAATGACAAGGTTATTGATGTTATAAGCGGTAAGGAATTTCGTGACTGGCAGTGGATAAGATTTCAGGAGCTTTTGCCGCAGGTTGTCGATTTTCGCCGTCCCCTTTATCGTAAACTTGCCGAGAGATTTCAAAAATACATTTTATGATAAATCAAGAGGTTATTTAAATAGTAAATAAATTGCCCGTTTCGGCCGAACCATTTTCCCCGGCTCATCGTGCAGAACGGAATAATGGCCGGGATCAACTACAGGCCCCATACCCTGATCTGCCGGGATTGCCGGGGCAATTCCGGTAGGCAATCATGGATTCAAGGGACCCGGCGTGGACCTGCACTCCGGAAAACAGTGTTCTCATGTATCAGGGCCTGGTAAGGCCGGTTAATATTAACACAGTAATTCGCAAGGATAGCTGAAAATGAGCCGTAGCTTCATTTTCAACCTGCTTACTCCGGGGCCCATTAGAAGGTGCCGGTTAATAAAACAGTTGGCCGGGTTAATTAGCCAGCTCCTGCAAAATAGCCTGTCCCAGCCGTAAAAAGGTATAGGGCTTTTTTAAAAACCGACCGGCCCCTTGGGCCTGGGCCTTTTTCACCTCGTCTGTTTCTGAAAATCCACTGGCAATAACCGCCTTCTGGCCGGGATGAATCTTGCTGATTCGTTCATAGGTCTCTCTACCATTAATCCCCGGTTCCATTACCATATCAAGCAGGAGCAGATCAACGCCGTGATCATGGAGATACTCCAAAGCAGCCTCGCCGCCGGCCACGGCCTCAGGTTTGTATCCCAGTATTTTCAACATTGAACAGGCAATATCACGCTGGGACTGCTCATCATCAATTACCAGCACACTCTGTCCCGCGCCCTGCAGATCATCAATTTTTACCGCCAGTTTTTCAGATTCTACATCCTGCCGGCAGGCAGGAAAATAAAGATCAAACCTGGTACCGTTATCACCTGTTATAACATCAATGTATCCATCATGATCCTGGACAGTATTCCAGACCACGGCCAGGCCGAGTCCGGTTCCGCTTCTGCCCATGATCTTCTTGGTGTAAAAGGGCTCAAAGATATGCTCAAGATCATCAGGGCTGATACCGGGGCCGGTGTCCATTACTGAAAGCACAACATACTCGCCGAGACGTACGTCATCATAACCTTTAAGCGGTCGGTCAAGATAACGATTTTTCGTGATAATTGTCATTTCTCCCGGAGGTTTCACCGCCTCCAGTGCGTTAACGGTTAAATTGAGCAAACATTTACGAATATGGACCAGAGAACCTTTTATATTAAAAAGATCAAGGGCCGGACAGCTTTTGAAATTAATTCCCGGGGTCAGGGTCAAGTGGCGTTTAAATTCCGGTGAGCCAAGGAATTCCTCTGTCAGCTTATTTAAATTGCAAACTTTTTTGACTGCCGCCACCCCGCGGGCCACGGTCAGGAGATCGGCCACGACGGCCACAGCCCGTTCTCCAGCATCTTGAATTGTCTTAAGAGGTTTTTCCAGCGGACTTTCAGGCGGAAGATCGAGCAGCAGCAATTCGGGATAACTGGTAATACCGGAAAGGATATTATTAAGGTCATGGGCCACCCCGCCGGCCATAAGGCCAATGGCTTCCATCTTCTGGGAGCGTTGCGCTATCTTCTCCATCCTGGCCCGTTCCGCTTCCTTTTTCATGAGAGCGGTATTGCTCAATTCCAGTTTATGCTGAAGCCGCCACTGCTCCACCGCTCCCTCCAGGCTTATCCGGAGAATTTCATGATTAATCGGTTTCTGGAGGAAATCAACGGCTCCAAGTTTCATAGCCTTAACCGCAGTTTCCACATCCCCATGAGCTGTTATGACTATGATCCTGGTTGCCGGAAATTCCTCAAGTACCTTTTCGGTCAACTCAAGACCGCTCATTCCCGGCATCTTGATGTCGGTAACCAGAATTTCCACCGGCCCTTTATGAAAAATATCCATTGCTTCCGATCCCGAGGAGACGGCAATCATCTCATAGGGGCTTTTTCGCAGGGCATAAAGCAAAAGTTCCGTTACATCCGGTTCATCATCTACAAAAAGAACCTTAATTTGTCTGTCAGGGATATTATTCATAACATCTTCTTTTTTATCTATAACTCCAGGCTTTCGGGTTCAGGCTTATGGTGTCGGGCAACAGCATCCATCTTAAGCCTGAAGACACTGCCCTCTCCCGCCACGCTGGAAATTTCAATTTTAAAGCCGAATTCCGAGGCAATTCCATAGGCAATAGAAAGTCCCAGACCGGTTCCCTTATCAGGAGGTTTAGTTGTAAAAAAAGGGTCAAGACAACGTTCCTGCTCCTCCCTGTTCATTCCCCTGCCATTATCAATTACTTCAAGGATTACCTTGTTTTCCGACTTTTCCTGATAAAGTTTTATTTTAATAACCTTTTCATAAGCAGGATCAAATTCCCCAGGCTGATATTTGTTGTCTACCGCATAGCGGGCATTAGCCAGCAGGTTTATTACAATCTGCTGAAATTTCTGCGCTTCCGTCCTGACTTTCGGCAAATTATCCGCTATTTCAATATCAGCCCTTATCTTGCGTTGATGAAACTGTTCATTAAAAAAACTGAGACATTCTTCCAGAGGCTGCCGCAGGTCAACGGCTATGGCCTCGGTTCCCAGGTCATATCGGGCAAACGTCCGAATATTATTAATAATTGCCGTGGCTCGATCAATCTGAGGCTCAATCTTACCGGCAATGGTCAGCACTTCACGCCGATCCATGTCATCATTTTCCATCTCTTCGGCCAGAATAGCGGCAGCAGTCTTGATTATCTGCATGGGTTGTCCCAGTTCATGGGCAATGCCGGCGGCAAGTTCTCCCAGGGCAACCAGCCGACCGGCATGGGCAAGCTGCATCTGCTTTTCCTTTAGTTCGCCGGTTCTCTCTTCTACCCGTTTTTCCAGCTCATTTCTGGCCTTGAGCAGCTGCCTGTTTAACAGATCTTGTTTGTCGGCGAAATCGTAAATGCTGGCGATCATAGCATTTCCGGCTCTGGCTATATGAGAAATTTCATCTTTTTTTTCAGGAAGATAAGGCAAATGCGTCTTTTTCCTGTCCGGGGAAAAGGAATGCATCTGTCGGGCAAGTTCCCCCAGAGGTTTAAGCGATACGGTCAGAAAGCGAATCAGGTAAGCGGCAAAAAACAGATAAATAACCAGCAGGATGGCAAGATTGCGGTAATACTTTAACATCATGGCCCGATAGTGTTCCCTGGAATAAGTCACGGTCAATTTACCTATACCCTCTTCTGTTGCCGGATCCGTTATAGCCATACTGCGGGAGAACCCCTCCGACATGTTATCTTTCTCCGCATGAGAACAGGAAAACACCTCGCCTTTTGTCTTGCTGCTGATTTGAACCTGAAGAACATTCTTGTTTTTCAAGAGATTATCACCTGTCTCCCCGACTGCTTCATAAAACTCATAACTCAAATTAACCCCCAGGGTCTGCAGTGCGTCCTTCATTATAGTGGTGAGCCGTTCCTGTTCCAGTTCCTGGTATTCCCGGTGCACGAAACGGGTATTAACTATGCCGAGAAGAGTCACCAGCCCCAAAGAAGAAAGGATTATCCGCAAGGTTATTTTAAAGACTATGGAATGTCGATCTATTCCGGGAAACAGGCTCATCAGCCACCACCAGCTACTGTCCCTTATAGTACATTTTAGAAATTTTCATAATCACCGGCCGCAGGCTTATGTTTCTCCGGCGCAAGGCATCAAGATTTATCACCGGTCTGACTTTCTGACGAACCATAATGGAGATAACCGCCCCCAGGCGGAGATCAGAGGGCTCGAAAGAGAAAATCAATCTTTCATCTTGGAGCAATTCCAGCGCAGCGCAAACAGCAGTTTCCGAAGCAGGCATGAGATAAAAAATAGTTGCCCCTGAGGTAGAGTCGGGCAGTTCATCATAATAAAATTTTTTGACCTTAATCGGGTAGTTTCTAATTCCATCCGGGTATTTTGCCGATATATATTCTTTCAGTCGCTCTGCGGAAAAACGGCCTCTTTCTTCACAGACAACTCCAACCACTATGGCGCCATCCACCAGCTTCCGCTCAAACTGATAATCCATCAGCACGGTCTTGGGCAGCAGGGCGGCATGGATCTTGAGCAGACCGTCATTCTCAGCTGCCTGGGCCGGAAAAGCTATAAGCAGCAGAAGCCAGCAGAGCCACCATGTTTTTATTAGTTTTGCCGACATGACGACCATCAGAACTCGCAGGAAATCTTAAATATAAAAGTTCGCCCATCCCGAGGATAATCATCCTCGAATGAATTGGCAGGGGCCGGAAATCGGACATCATGATTGAAAATATTTTTTACTCCGGCAATAAAGGTGAAATTCCTGTAGTGCCGGCTCAACGTTTCATCAATGATGATATATCCGTCAAGGTTATCACGATCATCCCCTGAGGCCCGATGCCGATCAGAAACAAAGCGCAAGCGGGTGGTCGAGGTAAGGGCAAAGGCAAAGGTATGCATTAAACTGAAATTCCCCATCCAGCCGGCAATATCCGGGAGTTTTTCCTCCTCATCATCCATGCCGTATACATAGGACAGCCCCAACTCAACCTCTGTCCCGGCTGCCGGACTATGGTTTAAAAAAAACTCTCCACCCCAGAAGGTCTGCCGTCCCCCCTGGGTATAGCTGACATCTGCCGGTGAATAAACAATCAGGTCACTCAGCTGGGACCAGTAGACATTAAATCCCAGCCGTTTATTTGTCCCGGAATTAAAGACAAGCCCGAGTTCAATGGTATCTGATGTCTCAGCGTCAAGATCATTTTTTTCAACACAGGGGGTGGGAACATTGATATAGAGTTCAATCCAGGAAGGAACGCGATAGGCCCGGGAATACATGGCCTTGAAATTAAGCTCATCATTCAGGCGATAGACCAGCCCCAGGCGGGGATTAAAGGTGTCGTCAATCTCTGAATAGAAGTCATACCTGAGGCCGAAAGAAAATTCCAGGGCATCGTTAAGTTGAAAATTATCATTAAAATAGAGGCTGTATACCTGTCTTGACCTGTCCGGTTTAATAATCTGATCCGGCATGAGAAGATGTTCCGGTTGAGACTCAATATATGTCTTGAATTCTCCCTTGTCCTGCTGATTGTCTGCAAATCGGACACCACCTATTATTTCATGACTTGAAATCTCGGCAAGAAGTGAAAGGTCGGCGTACAGCTTATCTTCGCTGTAATCAACACGATACATCCCATACCCTGCCGGGGTTCTAAAGGCCCGGGCTTCAAGATCCTGATTATAATAACTGTAGCCGGCCTTGAGCTTGTAGTCTATCTTTGGAAGAAGCTGGTTTACATATTGAAGTTCGGTGAGAAAAGTTGTGCTGATAATGCCTTTTTTATCACTATTCGGGACAAAATTATAATATTTGCCGCCAAAGGCTATACCATCCTGGGAACGTTTAAATCTGCTGATAAATTGCAGATGGTTATCACGTGCAGATAAACCAACGGAATAATCCTTTACGGATTCATCACTTTCACCAAAAGCGCCCTTTTTGTCAGGCCCGGCATCAATCTCTTTATCTCCCCTGGTATAATACCCATCCAGGGCCAGGTGCCACCTGTCATTTATGTTATTACTTAAGAGCATTCCGCCCTTGTAGGTGTCATGAGAGGAAAGAGAACCAAAGACATTTGAGTGGCTGCTTTCATCAGCTGACTTAGTGACTATATTAACGACCCCGCTCATTGCCCCGGAACCATATAAAACCGCGCCGGGCCCCCTGATTACCTCGATACGATCAACCAGCTCAATGGGAAAATCGTAATAATAGTAAACAGAACCGCGAAAATTATTGTTGATGTCAATTCCGTCTATCAGCAGCTTAACCTTGCCCTTTTCCTTAACTCCTCGGAAAATAAGTTGCTTTGCCCCGGTTGCCTCCATAAAGAGTTCAACCCCGGGCACCAGGGCCATGGCCTCGAAAACCGTATCAATCCCGAGACGCGAAAGCTCATCATGATGAAGCACTGTGACAAAGGCGGGGATAAAATCAATGTTGAGCTTCGCTTCGGCGGCAATATTGCTGGATTCTTCTATGCCCTGGGAGAAGAGTTCTTCATAAGAGTTATCAGCAGGTGATTGTCCGGCCTGCAGGGGGCTGATCCAAGCGAGGCTGAGGAATATACAAAAAAAATGTCTTGTTATTTGCCGCATAATAGCCAACCAGCTTATTGGATAAAATGTTAAGAAGTTACAAATTTTCATCCTGAAAATTTTAATGTTATAGTTTAGACAGCTTAGGCATAAAGGGTCAAGAAATAAATATCCTTTAAAAATGAACAAACCAGCGCAGATAATACTGTTTTTTCATGACCCCTGTTGCAGCCCCGGCAGCATCATTATAAATAAGGCCTCCGGCCTGCAAGGTCATTTCATCGCTTAAGCCGTATTGCAGAAACGGGGTAACAAAACCGGCATTATCAGCAGGATTCACTATAAGACGCATACCAATCAGCAACAGGGGATCAAGCTGATATGTTGCCGAAACACCAAATGATTCTGTTTTTGCCCGGCCGCTTCGGTAATATTCGCCGATAAGGGTCAGTGAATCAGCAAAACCGTATTCCGCCCCGACAACATAATCGACATAATTGCTCTTTTTTTCCCTGTCCCGGAAAAATCCTCCTTCACCTGTAAGCTCAATACCTGTTTCCAGCAGCTCACCATTGATCTCCCAGCCGATAATATTTCGTTCTTCCTGCCGATCCAGAACACCGACCAGGGCAAAATCGGCAAAATCCCAAAAGCCTTTCAAGCGGGCACAGCTTTTCTTTTCAGACAAGGTACAGTCAAAACCGGCAAGATCATTAACTGCATATTCATAATGAACGGCATCGGTTCCCTTGCGGGTTTCCGGCTCAATGGCAAATGAATCAACCGGGTTAAAGACATCAATGGGGTTCCATAACTTACCCACGCCCAAAGGCACCCTTTGCCGGCCAAGGATAAGAAGATGCTTTTCCCCGCTATACTGCAGGTAGCCGCGATACAGATCAGTTTCGTTGCGATTTGACTTACCCTTGCAGGCGAGAATATTCTTATTATCAACAGCCAGAAAGCCATGCAGGTCAGGATAGCGATCCTGTCTAAAGGTTGATTGCAGACGAATTCGGTTAAAGTCCTGGAAACGGTAAGAAGAGTCATAGAGGGCAATATTGGTATTTTCCACCGTCGGATCAGCGTGGCAGGGCAGAAGAAAAGCCGCGAAATAAAATCTATGCAACCATTTCATCTGCCGCAACCTCTCCATCCCGCAGGACAATGGAGCGCCTCGCCTTGCCGATAACCAGGGGATCATGGGAGGAAAAAATTATGGTTATCCCCTCGCTTTCGTTAAGCTGCCGCATCATGTCCATCAGCCTGGAGGCGTTCTTGCTGTCAAGGTTGGCGGTCGGCTCATCAGCCAGGATTAATTTCGGCCGCGAGGCCACGGCCCTGGCCACGGCCACCCTTTGCTGCTGGCCGCCGCTGAGCCGGCCGGGCATCTTGTCAAGCAGAGAAGCGATATCGAGTTTTGCGGCAATCTCCCTTGTTCTTTCCTGACACTGTTCCTTGTCTTTTCCCTGCAGGCGCATGATATAGCTTATGTTTTCCCGGGCCGTGAGCACCGGGATCAGGTTATAGGCCTGAAAGACAAAGCCGATATGATCACGTCGCAGCCGGGACAATTCTTTTTCATTAAGATCAGTAACAGTAACGCCGTCAAGAATAACCCTGCCGCTGCTGGGGCTGTCCAGGCCGCCGATAATATTAAGCAGGGTGGTTTTGCCGCTGCCCGAAGGCCCGGAGATAACGACAAACTCCCTCCTGTTGATCTCCAGGTTTATATCGGCCAGGCCGACAACCAGCAATTCGCCGGCCGGCATAAAGACTTTACCGACTTTCCGGATTAAGAGAAATTGACTGTTCATATTTTCATAAATTTGTAATTTTTTTTCGTAACTACTCATGGGGTAAGCATCCTAACTTCGCTAACCCATGGAATTGTAACTGGTTACAGGGTGCCGGAAATTTTCGTGATCAGGTCGGTGCAGCGTATTAGTCATACGTAAGCCGGACTGATCGCGGAAATATGCGGTGCCCTGTGAGCAGTTACTTTTTTTCTACCATGAAGCGCATGAAGAACACGAAGAAAAAACGCAAGAATATAGGATCCTGGAAAATGTTTTCAAAGTGAATTGATCGCTCTGATTGGCTTAGACCGCTTCAAAACCCGCAATGGGAATATGACAGTTAAAACAGTTGCCGTAACCACTGCCGTAAAAGCAGTAATAAAATATTGGGGCCTGATAACGGCATACGCAATGGTGTTAAGCCCGAATTCGTCAAGACCGGCACTGAAGCGGGTTAAATCCAGACCATTGGCGACAAACCAGGCAAGGCCGGCAGCTCCCAGAAATGAACCGAGCAGATAACCGGCCAGACCTATTATCAGTGATTCAACCAGCACCACGGCCCGGATAAAAGAAAACTCCGTGCCCACGGCCTGCATGATCCCGAATTCTCTTGTCCTTTCAATGACGGAAACAAGAATAACCCCGAAGATACCGAGCCCGGCAACGCCGAAAACCAGAAAATTGGTGACCAGATTAAAACCGCGCATCATTACCCTGCTCTGCATCAGGGCCGGATACATTTCATCCCAGCGCCATACGTCAAGGTCAGGATACTGCTTTGCCAACTGCTGCTGCAGAAGATGAGTATCATTTTCGTTGGAGAGCATCAGATTGATCCTGACCGCAGCACCCTGGACGTCCAGCAGACGGGCTGCGGTTTTACGCCCGATAAAAATACCGTTTTCATCCACTGCCATATTGCCGGTCTTGACAATGCCTGCTATCTTAAAGGGCAGGGACGACACCTCGCCCTCTCTGTCCTGGGCTGAGATAACCACTTTTCTGCCCAGGCCGGTCTTTAATTTATCGGCCAGCTTATAGCCGATAAGAGCGCCCCGCCCCCTGGAGCCGAAATCATATTGCCCCTGGCGCAAGGTCTTGGCCAGGTTACTAAATTTTTCTTCCGCCGGCAGATCGATTCCATAAATCTTCACGTTACGGGCCGTTTCCGCCGTGGCCGCAAGGCCATCCTGCTCAATGCGGCTGACGCAGCTCTTTATCCGGGGATCCAGCTCCAGGCGGGCAGTAATCTCCTTATCTTTGTAAATAAGTTTTTTTATATCAGGATCCTGCCGGTAATTGTGGGGCAGGAGAGAAATATGGCCGCATACTGCGCCAAGGGAATTATTAATCAGCTGTTCGGTCATGCCGTCATACAGGCCTTCCATGAGCAGCAGTCCCCAGAGGCTGACCCCAATCATGATTATAACCAGCCCTGTCCTGGTTTTGCGGCGGGCTAATGAGGCCAGGGCTATTTTAAAAACGTAACTACTCATGGGGTAAACACCTAATGATTGCAAATCTCCGTACTTGTAACTGTTTACAGGGTGCCGTAGATTTTCGTCATCAGACCGGTGCCGCGTATTAGTCATACGTAAACCGGGCTGATGGCGGAAATATGCG
>JANTGB010000058.1 GCA_024763115.1 Desulfobulbaceae bacterium
AGGGAGACTCCAGGTAAGCGACCAAAGGGAGACTCCGTTAGATTTTCGTCATCAGACCGGTGCCGCGTATTAGTCATACGTAAACCGGGCTGATGGCGGAAATATGCGGTGCCCTGTGAGCAGTTACCTTTCAAGATCAGTTAAGCTTGGCCAAGGCCTCTTTCAGCCTTTTCATTCCTTCTTTAATGCTTTCCATTGATGCGGCAAAAGAAAAGCGGACAAATTCATCCGAACCAAAGGCCGCACCCGGCACTGTGGCCATAAAACTTTCCTCCAGCAGATAGGCGCTCATGTCCACTGAGCCGTTAATTTTATTTCCCTTAAATGACTTGCCGAAATAAGCCGACATATTGGGGAACACATAAAAGGCGCCATCCGGTACCACGCAACTGATATTTTCTATTCCACGTAATTCACTGATAATAAAATCACGGCGGGGCAAAAATGATTTTTTCATCTTTAAGGGGAACTCCTGGGAGCCGGTTACGGCGGCCAGGGCTGCCTTCTGGGCGATAGAAGAGGCATTCGAGGTGCTTTGACTCTGGATTTTGTTCATTGCGGCAATAATGTGCTGGGGCCCCAGGGTATAGCCGATCCGCCAGCCGGTCATGGCAAAAGACTTTGATACCCCGTTTAAAATAAGGAGCTGTTCTTTTATCCGAGGTTCCACGTTAAGGATATGAGGGGCAGGTTCATCAGTGTAAACAATAGTATCATAAATATCATCAGAGATAACAACCAAGCCGTTTTTCAGGGCCATGTCCGCCACTGCAGCCAGGGCATTTTTTGAAAAAACAGCACCGGTAGGATTTGATGGGCTGTTTAAAATGATACCTCTGGTTTTGTCGGTAATATGGGACTTCAGGATATCGGCGGAAAGATCAAACCTGTTCTCTTCCGGCAGATCAACCAGAACCGGAGTAGCTCCGGCCAGCAGTATAATAGGAGGATAGGACACCCAGTAGGGAGTAGGAATCAGAACTTCATCGCCGGGGCCGAACAGGGCCTGAGCCATATTATAAAGACCATGCTTGCCGCCGCAACTTACCTGTATCTGCTCGGCACTGTAATCCCAGCCTTTATCTTCCTTAAAACGCATAGCAATGGCTTCTCGTAGTTCCGGAATGCCGGGCACTGCGGTATAACGGGTGAATCCTTCATCAATTGCCGCTTTACCGGCTTCACAGACATGGGCCGGAGTATCGAAATCAGGCTCCCCTACGCTGAAATTCAAAATATCCGCCCCAGCCGCCTTCATGGCTTTGGCCTTGGCGTTGACTGCCAGGGTAGGCGAGGGTTTGATCTGTTGCATTCTTGATGCCGGCTTAATTACTTGTGAGTCCATTATTCGATTCCATTATAGGGTTATTATTATAAAAGATTTTTTCCAGGAAAAGGCCTTGAGGCGGGGCGGTAGGTCCGGCCATTGAGCGATTTCGCGCTGCCACAATATCGCGAAAATCAGCTGTCGTCAACCGCCTTTGACCAACTTCAAATAAAGTTCCAACAATATTTCTTACCATGTGTCGCAAAAAACCATTGCCACAGATAGTAAAACGATATTTACCAGGGCTTTTATTCTCGAATCGGGCGGAATAAATCCGCCGTACTGCTCCCCGGCCCGGTCTGGTAACATCCCTTGAACCGGATGCCTCAAAACTGGAAAAGTCATGAGTGCCGATAATAAAAGGCAGGCAGTTTTCCATTAAGACAAGGTCAAATGTTTTTTTTATTCCTACCCAGTAAAGTCTGGAAGTGGGCAACATTATCTCAGCCTGACAAAATTGATAGAAATAACATTTCCCCACTGCGTTGCGCCGCGCGTGAAAATCGCAGTCAACCTTCCCGGCCCGCATAATTCTGATATCCGCAGGCAGCATACTGTTTAAGCCGTATTTGAAGGCCCGGCAGGGAATAGTGGAACTAATATCAAAATGAGCCACCATAGCCAGGGCATGAACCCCGGCATCAGTGCGACCCGCCCCATGCAGGGCAACAGTCTCACCGGTCAATTCCGCAATCTTTTCCTCCAGCATCCCTTGAACAGTGGTCTGGGCTCGCTGGCGCTGCCAGCCGCAATAACTGGTGCCGTCAAAAGCCAGGGTTAGCTTTATTCTGCGTTTTGTCACGGAAAAAGAGGAAGATGGCGCAGACCGGCATCTTCGGCAAATTCACAGAGCAGGTTCATGTTCTGCACGGCCTGCCCGGCAGCGCCCTTGACAATATTATCTATGGCAGAGAGAATAATTATCCTGCCGGTCCGACTGTCAACCTTAAAGCCGATATCACAGAAATTACTACCCCGGACATACTGAGTAGCCGGCAATGCGCCGTCGCGGAGTATTCGGACAAAAAACTCCTTATCATAGAAATCAGCATAAACCTTATCCAGTTCAGCCTGAGTAAAATCAGTGCTGAGAGTGGCATAAACCGTACTGAGAATCCCTCGGGAAACAGGAAGCAGATGAGGTGTAAAGGTAAGTTTTATCGATTGACCGCAAAGTCGGCTGACTTCTTGTTCTATCTCCGGTGTGTGGCGATGCTCGCCAACCTTATAGGCCCGAAAACCATCAGTCACCTCACAAAACAGGGTTGCGGTATTAGCGCTGCGTCCAGCCCCTGAGGCGCCTGATTTCGAATCAACAACAATGGTTTCGGGGTCAACCAGTCCTTTTTCCAATAATGGCGCCAGAGCAAGAATAATACTGGTTGGATAGCAACCGGGATTAGCTACCAGTCTGGAGTCGGCTATTTCCCGACGATATAGCTCAGGCAGACCATAAACGGCTTCCTGCAGATATGCTGTGGCGCTGTGCGGCTGATACCATTCTTCGTAAACCAGCGGATCCCGCAAACGGAAATCAGCGCTTAAATCTATAACTTTTTTCCCGGCCTCAAGTAAGCCCGGCACATAGGCCATGGCAGTCTGATGAGGAACGGCAAGAAAAAAAATATCGGCCTGCTCCGCCAATTTATTCATCGGAACGTTTTTACAGACAATATCCACCTGGCCCCGAAGATTGGGAAAAACTTCCGACAATGGTTTACCGTCGTATTGACGGGAAGTCGCCAAAGTCAATTTCACCTGCGGATGGCTGGTGATAATCCGGGCCAATTCCACCCCCGTATAACCGGAAGCACCTACTATTCCAACCTTAATCATATCTTATACCTTTCTAGTCGAGTAAACGGCAAAAAAAAAAGAGCCGCGATAAATAAAATCGCCACTCTTTTTTAAAATGAAATTATCCTGGCCGCAACCGCAAAAACGGCGGTAAGGGTAAAAAATAAATAAATTAACGCTTGGAAAACTGAAAACTTGCCCTGGCGCCCTTTTTGCCGTATTTTTTTCTTTCTTTAACTCTGGCGTCACGGGTCAAAAAGCCGGCCTTTTTTAATGATAAACGATTATTTTCATCTACCTCGAGCAGAGCTTTGGCTATACCATGACGTAAAGCATCGGACTGGGCCGATTTGCCACCGCCCTTCAAGGTGGCAAACACATCGTACTTACCGACCGTATCAGTAAGAACAAAAGGCTTCACAACCGTACCGGGGTCATGAGCTCCGCCAAAATATTCAGCCATGGTTAATTTGTTAACCTGAATATCGCCTTCGCCTGCTTTCAACCAGACCCTGGCTACAGCTGTTTTTCTTTTTCCTGTAGCATAAAACCGAGTATCAGCCATTTATTTCTCCACTTTATATAATATTTGTAACTATTCAGCAGTATTTTTCTGCGCCCGGTCAAGCTGTTTTACATAGTATCAGTATGGTGGGCCATTCTGATAGAACACAGCTAAAGCGAATCGGAACAGTTACCGATATTTTAATATATTAAAATTTTAATTTTTCAGGTTGCTGAGCCTCATGGGGATGCTCAGTACCGGCATATACTTTTAGTTTTTTTAATTGAGCCCGGCCCAGAGTATTTTTGGGCAACATCCCCTTGACTGCCTTAAACAACAGTTCAGTAGGTTTTTTTTCCAGCAGTTCCCTGGCGGTAATGGATTTTATTCCGCCGATATAGCCGGTATGATGATAATACACCTTGTCCGTCATTTTTTTACCGGTTAACCTTACCTTGTCGGCATTAACCACAACGATAAAATCGCCGGTATCCTGAAATGTTGAATAGATGGGTTTATGTTTGCCCCGCAAACGAACGGCTATCTCAGATGCCAGTCGGCCCAGCACCTGCTGCTCGGCATCAACAATATACCATTTTCTTTCAACTTCTTTGACCGGAGCCAAATATGTTTTCATTGCTTATCCTTAACTAAAAACTCATGTTACCCATCATTATAAAGAATAAAGACAGATAAAAAATGAAAAAAAAAGCTCGAAACCTATTCGAACCTTTTTCTGATTTTCTGGAGCGGGAAACGAGATTTGAACTCGCGACTTCAACCTTGGCAAGGTTGCACTCTACCACTGAGTTATTCCCGCAAAAAAGTAAAATTGAATTGGAGAATATAACTGGATACAGCGGATATTGTCAACAAAAAAATAAAACATATTTGACCAATAAATAATTCAACTCTTTTTTATTTTATGCAAAAATGGTAATGATAATACAGGCTCTTGATGGACACTATCAACTTAAGAATCTGTTATACCTAATACGCGAATCCGGGAGGACTATATGAGAGTAACATTGAATCATTGAAAAATAATCTCACACCACAATTTATGTATAACAGACTCTTAAAATATTACCTTCATAGACGAGCCAAACTGAGGCTATTGGCGAATTGTATTAAACCTTTTGCTGAAAATTTTGTTCGAACTTAAGGTAGCTGTTAAAAACATGATCAATAAAATTATAAAATTACAGTGTTTTTTGTCTGCGGTATTATTACAATATATAAAAACGTAACCGTTCACCAGGGCACCAAATTTACGATAACCTTCAGTCCTGTAGGTGTTTACCAGTGCCTTAGATTCGTTCGTTTGGGACTTCGAAGCATACTTGTGCTATTCGAGAAGGCCCAAAAGGGCGAAGATGAGGTGCTGGTGAACGCTTACATAAAAACTCAGGAGTTGCATAACCAGCAGGCAAAGTAGACTGCTTACCCGGTGAGTAGTTACAATTATTTTTCAAAATTACTGTAGGAGCTTTATCCATGTCATCTTCTGCGCCGCGAAAAAGCCGGATCAGTCGGCAGACCAAAGAAACAGACATTAAACTATCATTAAAAATAGACGGAAAAGGAGAGGCGGAGATAAAAACCGGTGTTCCTTTTATGGATCATATGCTTACCCTGTTTACGGTTCATGGTTTTTTTGACCTGAGTATAATTGCCCACGGTGATACGGAAATTGACGATCACCATACAGTTGAAGATATCGGTATCTGTCTTGGCCGGGTTTTTAAAGAAGCGCTGGGAGACTTCGGCAGTATCAATCGCTATGGCTTTTCTCTGCTTCCCATGGATGAAACAATGGCCCAGGTTGCGGTAGATTTTTCCAATCGACCGTTTCTCCATTATGATATAGTTCCACTTGACCAGAAAGTAGGGGCCTTTGACACTCAGCTTGTTCTTGAGTTCTTAAGGGCGTTCAGTCATAACGGCGGCATGACCCTGCATATCGAAGTAAAATACGGCCTGAACAGTCATCATATTATTGAAGCAATTTTTAAAGGACTGGGACGCGCCCTTGATTCGGCAAGCGCGATCAATGAACGGAGCAGCGGCCCCTTGTCATCTAAAGGAAGTCTCTAAACAGTATGTATATTTTCCCGAGGTCTATCATGATAAAAAAATTATTGTTCCTGCCGGTTCTGTTTTTTGCCCTGGTTTGTCTGCTTGTCGCCTGTGCCGACACCACACCTCCCAAAGACGATGACGGCGAAAAAATATACCCGCTACATTCAATAGTGGTACTGCCGGTACAGAGTGATCCGTCGGAACAGTCAACAGATAAAAACAAACAACTTGCCGCCGGAGCAGACATCATTGACAGCCTGATGCAAAAATATTTCAGCCAAAACAGTTTTAAAACGAAATTTATCTTTCTTTCCGCCGAGAGAATGGAAGCCCTGCTTGGCAACATGGATGGCAATATTATTGCCCAGGCCGGATTCGTAGCTCAAAAACTTCAAAGTGAAGGGGCATTAATCATGACTGTCAGCCGTTTTCAGGAAAGAATCGGCAACAATCGCTCCATCTCTTTTCCAGCGGCGGTAACCTTTAACTATAAACTCATCAACGGCATGAGCGGGGCAATATTGTGCAATGGTGTTTTTGAAGAGACACAGCAGGCATTGACGGAAAATCTTTTTAATTTCGGCAAGGCTTCCAGGCGGGGGTTTAAATGGATAACAGCCGAACAATTAGCCGGGGAAGGACTTGCCGATAAATTTTCCGAATGTCCCTTTCTGGCAATTTATGAAGAATAATAGTAACCGGTTGCACTCATTAGGCGCTTACCCCATGAGTAGTTACAGCCCTTGCTGAATAGCTAAATGTTCGGCTAGCACTCCACCTTCGCCCGTTTCGGCGTGATTAACATAGTATAATATAAAGGGGTAGAGGAGGGTAGCTTTTACCCAACCCGAATATTTACCTGAATAGTTGCCGAACTCCTTTGATATAAATTACTTGCCTCTACTGTCAAGGGGACTTTCACCCCTCAAGGGGTACTGAAAAGAATCCTGAAAAGCCTGAGGTTTTATTCTGTTTTAGCGGGTTAGGGATTATCCAAAAAATGAGGGGCCGCATATTCTTGCAGCCCCTGACACATGACATTATCTTGGAAATAACTTCGAATAATTCGGGCTGACAAAATTTTGTAGTAATTTTATCCCGTCCGGGGTCATAATTGATTCGGGATGAAACTGGACGCCTTCAACCAACATAGTTTTATGCCTGAGCCCCATAAGCTCTCCCTGATCTGTTCTGGCGGTCACCTCCAGGCAATCCGGCAGATCAGCCTCGCTGACAACCAGGGAGTGATAACGCATAGCGTCAAAGGGGTCAGGCAAACCAGTGAACACTCCCTTGCCGTCATGGCTTATCGGACTGGTCTTGCCGTGCATTATACGTCCGGCCCGGACAATACTGCCGCCAAAGGCCCGGCCTATTGCCTGGTGGCCGAGGCAGACACCGAGTATTGGAATTTTCCCGGCAAAATGTTTAATAGCGGCAATGGAGATTCCCGCCTCATCCGGGGTGCAGGGACCGGGTGAAATAAGCAGACGATCAGGTTTAAGTTCTTCCATCCCCTTTGTATCGATCTTATCATTCCGCAGGACCACAAGTTCATCGTTGAAATCATCCTGACCGGCAATAGTCTGGACAATGTTATAGGTAAAGGAATCGTAGTTATCAATAATGATCAGCATGGCTACAACCCTCTTTCCGCCAGTTCCACGGCCCGGCGAAGTCCCCGCGCCTTGTTGCGGGTTTCTTCAAACTCCTTTTCCGGATCGGAATCGGCAACGATTCCGGCCCCGGCCTGAACCCAGAGATTATTGCCGGACATGACAAAGGTGCGGATAGTGATACAGAAGTCCATATTGCCGGAAAACCCGAAATACCCCACTGCCCCGGCATAAGGCCCCCGCCTTTCCGGTTCAAGCTCCTCAATAATTTCCATGGCCCGGATTTTAGGTGCGCCACTGACGGTTCCGGCCGGAAAACAGGCCTTGATAACGTCGAATTGATCCAGGCCGTCGGCCAGTTCACCGCGAACTCCGGAGACAATATGCATGACATGACTGTAACGCTCGATTACCATCAAATCATGGGTCTTAACTGTCCCGTAGCGCGCCACTCGTCCTACATCATTTCGCCCCAGGTCAACCAGCATCAGGTGTTCGGCCCGTTCCTTGGGATCGGCCAAGAGTTCTTTTTCCAGGGCCAGATCTTCTGCATCGGTCTTGCCCCTGGGCCTGGTTCCGGCAATGGGCCGCAGTTCAATTTCTTTTTCTTCCAGCCGAACCAGAATTTCCGGTGATGAACCGATCTGGACGGTATCGCCAAGTTTCAGATAAAAGAGATAAGGACTGGGGTTAATATGACGCAGGGCCCGGTAAAGAAGAAAGGGAGGAAGTTCACTTCTGGTGTGAAAACGCTGGGATAAAACTACCTGGATAATATCGCCGGCAAGAATATACTCCTTGGCCCTTTCCACCATTTGCCGGAAATTTTCTTTTTTCATGTTAACGGTAAATTCGTGACTATAGCCGCCGTTGTCGCCGGCAACCACATCATAAGGCAGAGGACGCATCCGCAGCCTTTTTATTATAGTGTCAACCTGTTGGCAACCCCGATGATAACTTTCTTCGATATCTTCGCCGACTTCGACACAGTTAACCACAACCAGAGTTTGTTTGAGATTGTCAAAAATAAGAATAATCCGGGGGATCATGAATGAACTGTCCGGAAACATGGCCAGGGGAGAATTATTTTCCGGCAGCTGTTCCATGAAACGAACCATGTCATAGCCGAGATAGCCTACGGCCCCGCCAAAAAAACGGGGAAGAAAATCAGCTTCACTACATGCCTTAAAGGAGCTGATAATTTTCTGTAGTTCAACCAGGGGATCGCCGTTTAGCTTTTCAATATTATCACCACGACGAACTTTTATCTGATTTCCTTTACTTTCAAAGGTGAGGAGAGGGTCAAAGCCGATAAAGGAATAACGGCCCCATTTTTCTCCGCCTTCCAGACTTTCCAGCAGAAAGGCATGGGATTCATCACCGGCCAGCTTGGCAAAAACAGTGAGAGGGGTATCGAGGTCGGCAACAATTTCTCTCGAAACAGGAACCAGACCGGCATTAACTGCCAAAGCGCTGAAATCTTTTAGTGATGGTTGCACGTTTTTTATTTGACTGGTTCAATTGATTTGATTGATTTAACTGGTTTTGTTTGTTTTCCCGACTGCCGGGAACCAATGTATTGCCCCAACCATTTAAACCAACAAAAAAGCCAAAGCGCCTGCCGGACGACCATGGCTTAAAAAAATAACAAAATGTCAATAGTCCGGAGAAAAATCAGTAAATCCGCAAAAAAACGGCATTAAAAAAATCTGTAATCAGCTGTTTTTTTGATTTTTGTCGGACAGTTAGGGGTTACGCAGCAGATTGAGCTACAAAGGAATTAACCCGGCGAGTAAGCCTGGATACTTTGCGGGAAGCGGTTTTTTTATGAATCGTTCCCTTGGATGCCACCCGCATAATCATCGGAATAGCAATCTTAAGCGCGGCCTGGGCTGTTTCCGCATTATTTTCCGCAATAGCGGCATCTATAGCCTTAACAGCATTCTTTATTTTAGTTTTGTTGGCCCGATTTCGAGCCCGACGGACAACGTTCTGCCGGTTTCTTTTTAATGCAGACTTGTGATTAGCCAAGTTGTTACTCCTTAAAAATAATAAATAAAATGGTAACTGTTCAGCTGCGCTTTATCTGCACGCGATAAGTCTGTCTTACATAGCATTAGTATGCTGCGCCGGCCTTATCACGCACAGCTAAAGCACATCTTAACATTTACGGATCGGTGGTTGGAGCAGTTTTGCGCCCCTACCTGAATAGTTACAATAAAATTATTGATCTGATGTAATTGCTCACAGGGGATACTCGAACCGAGTCTACGCTTACCTCTTTCCGCAGGCCGCCCGGCTATCGTATGACTGATACGCTACGCCGTACTAGGAGGCTCACTCAAAAATAACTTCACATTCTAAGGCGGGCGCAATCTGAACATTTAGAAAAGCGATCTGCAATTATGCAATCCGGAAGGTAGCTCTGCTACGCCTGCGGTTGCATGCAATTAGATAACTTCTTTAAATGTCCATATTACACCTTATCTCTACTAATTTATTTTTGAGTTAGCCCTAACCTACGAAAATCTCCCGGAGTCTCTCGATGGTCGTTTACCCGCACCCTGTAAGCAGATACGAACACAGTGGCTTATGTAAATTAATCACTACCTCCGTGAGTAGTTCTGATAATATAACAGGATAAAAAATACTGAAACGACTTTAATTTGAAAATTTTTGAATATAAATTACTTTTTCCGTCATGTCAATAAACAAGCATCTATAGATTCCATAAAAGATTTCATGAACCTTCCCGGTAACTATTCAGGCAGGTATAATAATTTATGCATAACCATGAAGGTTGCAGTAAGCGTTCACCAGCACCTCATCTTCGCCCGTTTGGGCCTTCTCGAATAGCACAAGTATGCTTCGAAGTCCCAAACGAACGAATCTAAGGCACT
>JANTGB010000059.1 GCA_024763115.1 Desulfobulbaceae bacterium
CGAGGGAAGAACCGATCTGGACAATTGGCCCTTCCCGCCCGACTGAGCCGCCGGTGCCGATACAGATAGCCGAAGCCAGAGATTTTATTACCGCCACCCGTGGCCTGATCCTTCCTCCCCGAAGGGCCACCGCCTCCATAACCTCAGGAACCCCATGGCCTTTGGCCTCCCTGGCAAATAAATATATGATCGGCCCGTAAACAAGTCCGCCGAGAGCCGGAATAATCAGGAGATGAAAGGGCGAAATAACGCCCAGAAAATTGCCTAAGACATCAAAGGAAAGATATTGTACCGAATTTATCAGCCAGCGAAAAAAAACCGCGCCAATCCCGGCCCCTACCCCGACCAGAATAGCCATCGGAATCAGCCGTACCGGGCCGAAGACATAAATATTCCGCCAATTAAAGAGATTTTGTTCCGTATTTTTCAGCATCATATTGTCTCTATGTAACTGCTCACAGGATACCGGATCTTCGAAGTCCCAAACGAACGAATCTAAGGCACTGGTAAACACTTACAGGACTGAAGGTTATCGTAAATTTTGTGCCCTGGTGAACGGTTACTCTCTATTTAATTTTTCAAACCCCACCTCCTGCTCTTCCCCCACAAAGAAAACATGATGCCGATATGGGCAATCAACATGGCATCATAGGGCAGGCGAAAACGGATACGCGGTAGAAAAAGGGCATGGAACAGGGCGCTGACCAGATATATGGCAACCAGCAGCGATTCTGTTTTTGATAACGGTACCCTGCCGCTTGCCAAGAGGCGGAGGAAAAGGCAGATTAGCAGAGGATAATAGGTGACAAACATGATCACGCTGCGCAGTATATCAAATTCATTGCTTAAATAAAGGTTATTACGAAAATTAAAATAATCCAGCAGCTTGAGCAGATAGAGTTTCAGGGCTGCGCCGGTATGTTCAGTCCAGAACTCCATGGTTTTACGCAGATAAAAGCTGTTCTGCTCTATTTCCGGCAACTTGCCGGCCTCTATGTAGTAATCATCATAGATATAATTATACCAGCCCGACAAAGATGTATTGGGGTTATTGCCTATATAAAGCGTATCACCGCCATGGGAGGTAATGGGAATAAAACGATCAAAGACTTTATAATTGCGATAGCTCCAGATTGATATGCACATTACGGCAACAATCGCGGCAACAATCCCTTTGCCGATCATGGGGTAATTACGCGGGAAAAATAGCCAAAGGACAACCAGCGGCGGGATAAAAACGCCGGTGGGGTGGGTCATTATAAGTAATGCGGAGAGCAGGCCGAGCATCACAGCCTGCCGGTAACCGAAGTTTTTGACAATTGCCAGCCGAATAATAATTAGCAGGATCAGGGTGTAGATGGTCTGGGTATAAAGAGTGCCTGCCGTATAAAACAATACCCCGTAACTTATCATCAATATTGCTGATACCCCTGCCCCGCATTGGGCTTTTTCATGCCTCAGGATTGAACGGATAACATACGCGCACAGGGAAAGAGCAATAAAATTAAGAAAACGCAACAGAAAAATCGGGGCGCCAAGCCTGATAAAAAGAGCTAGAAAAAGAGGATATATGGGCGGGAATATGGCAGTTGGTTCTGTTCCGTTAATTGAATAGCCATTGCCGGCAACCAGATTCAGCCCGATTTGATAATATTGTCTTTCATCAGGAAAACGAATTACGTCGCCAAGATACAGGGAATAACAAAATCCGGCGCTGAGGAAAAAAAGTGCGGCAAGATGAACGATAATATCGCTACGTTTACTCAGGAATTTAAATAAGTTGACCATAATTTCACTTCAAGAAAAAAAGAGGTTTTACAGCCGAACCTCTGCCTGGTCGGTAAGTACGCTGAGACATTTTTCGACCATGAGGGGAGAAAAGGGGACAATGACGGAAAGATGCGGTGCCCTGTGAGCAGTTACAAAAATTATTTGGTTCGGCTCCTTATGGTTCCTTGATCATCAGAAGCTCTACGCCAATGGCTGACTTACCGGATGATACTCAGTGACATTTTAAAAAACCGGATAACATGGATTATATTTAACCGGATCAAGCATAATCTGCCTGGCCAGTTTTTTTTCACTGTTAATTACTACCGGCCCCAGAAGATTTGCAGTCATTTTCTTTGGGTCTTCTTTCGGGACGGTAAGGATAAGCAATGTGTCAAGTTTTTTGTTCCTGTCAGCCTTCAGTTCTTTTCTGATATTTTCAGGAACAACCGGTTTGTAGTCCAGGTCAAGGGTCGTGGCCTGAATGACCACAAAGGCAAGCTCCGGGTTATCCACTGCCTGGAGCCACATAAACGGAGATTCGGGCTTGTGGGGCCGCAGGATGAAACGGTGGCAGTCGGGAAAACCGAGAATAGGCGCGGACATGGTAATGATTCTCTCCGGATTTATTTCAATCGCACCGAAACGGCTGGTGTTGATTTGCATGTATTCTGATTCCCCTGTCATTTCTTTTTGCCGGATGAAGCGGCCTGGAAGACATTCGCCAGCTCGGCCAGATCAGCCGAATCAACCGGCGCTTCCTGGGCCGCTTTTTTATTTTCTTCCAGGATGCGGAGATATATTTCTTCCCGGTGGACTGTAATGTCAGCCGGAGCCTCAATGCCCAGCTTTACCTGGCCCGGCATAATTTCCAGCACTTTTATGGTTATATTATCGGCAATAGTAATGGCCTCGCCGGTTTTTCTGGCCAGAATTAACATGGGATACCCTTATCAGAAGGCAGAAGTCAAAAAGGATGACTAGAAAGATGAAAAAATGAATTATATTCAACTTGTTATAAATAGTCAACCAGACTGAGCTGCATGGTCTTGGACGCAGCGGACAGGGCTGCCTGGTAGGCCACTTCTTTGGATTTAAGGTCGAGAATGGCCTTGGTTATATCCGTATCCTGTTTTTCCGCCAGGTTTTCCTGGTTTGCCAGTTCAAGATTTGCGTAAATCTCTTTCTGGATAGTCATCCGGTTGGCCCTGGCTCCAAAATCCGAAATCTGGGTGGAAAGGTCTGATAATACATCTTCAAAATCGTCCAGGGATTCAGTCAGTCCCTGACTCTGCAGCTGATCAAAATTTACCCCAAAGGTATTAAGGGTGTTACTGTTGTCATTATTGACGGTAAATGTGTAACGGTCGGCATCGGAACTGTCTATATGTAATTTGCCTTCACTGTCCCAGCTGCTGGTAATTCCCGGTATTCCGTTAATTTTGCGGGCAATTGTCTGAGGCGTATCTACGGTTATATCCACCGCGATTTTCATATCCTGTTCCAGGGGAGGATATACGTCATGATCGGTAACGGTTATGGTAAAATCACCGCTCGAAAATTTTTCCTCCAGTGGTTTTTCATCATCATTTAATGATTCCAGGGGTACATAAAGATTATCCTGGGCATGGATTCCGGTGACTGAGGTAAAGTTTCCGCCGCGCAGATAATCTTCCATTTCCTTGATTTTCTTAAAAACCTCCGTACTCATGATGGCGTCTTCGCCGTTTTTGGCAACTTTAATTTTGGTTTTGGCCCCTACCTTGATTTCCATATCCTTTTCGCGATCCCCGCTGTAACGGACATAATTTTCCCGCTGGATGACTGATAAAATGGAAAGTTTACCATCACCGGCAACATCGGTACTTTCTCCGGTTACTGTTGAACCGCCGGAAACGCCGATTGCCGCAAAGCCCGGTTCTTCTCCTCCCGGAGGATAGGCGGAAGTGATACTACTTTCCATCATAAAAGTTCTGGGGGAAAGTAATTGCAGTTTTCCGCTGTAAATATTGTCCTGGGGGCCTGGGTCTGCGCCGTTCAAATGGGTTATATAATTTCCAGTAGCTGTTGTCTCAATATGAAGATTACGTCCGTCTATGGCCTTTAAGGCCAGATGCCCGGTAGAATCGCGGGTGGCGACAATACCTGTTGCCGCCTGATTATCATTTATTGCGCTTAAAAGAACATTGTCGGTATCATTGCCGACAATTGTTGCGGCACCGGAGGCAAAGATGTCAACTCCGTTAATAATCAGATCGCCGGAAGAAATTGTCCCGGCTGTCACTGCTACCGGCGCCTGGCGAAATACCGGGGTGACTTCAGCCGTAACCCCGGTTCCGGGAATAGTCTCGCCACTGCCGTTTATCCAGTCTTCACTGATAGCGTTAATGGCTGCGGCTTTGGCGGCGGCTGATGAATAGGAATTTACATCAGAGACTCCGTCGGAACTGATGGTTCCTACCGGGATGCCGTTTATTTCCAGTTCGTCTGCCCCCAGCTGGTAGCCATAGGTCACAATGCCGTCACCTGCTTCATCAGCAGCGCCTGTATTGCCGCCTCCCAGTCCGATATAGTCCAGGGCGGTATCATCACTGTAATTAGCGCTGGTAACTTGAAAGGCCTCAGGAGAAGAAAATGATATTTGTCCGGTGTTGCTGCCCGGGCCAACTGCGTGAATACCAGTTGCCAGACCGGAAGTGGCGGCAGGAGGCCCGGCAGGGTTGGCGGTTTCCGACAGAGCGCTTATGTTTATAGCGCTCTCATCTCCGGCCATGGCATTATAAAGGACAACCTGGTTGACTGGGCCCCCGTTTGTCCCGTCACCAAGCACTGCCTCAACCCCGGTTCGGTCGCTGTACTGATTAACAGCCGTTACTGCGTCTGCCGCCGGAGTTGCCCCGCTGGTGGAATAATTAATTGTAATCCCGTTCAAGGTAAGGCTGACATCAGTGGGGTTATTGTTGGCATTCTCGGCCCCTCCGGCGTAAAGAGTTGTCAGGCCGGCGCTTACCGGTGTGGTTCCGACCGGCCAGGCAACCCCGTTAACAGCTGTTTTTAAATTGTCGGCGCCGGCCATATTCAGGCCATTGGTTGTGCCGCCGTTTAAGACAACAGCACCGATATCTTCTCCGTTCAACAGGATATCACCGGCTGCTATACTGGTTGTCCCCACCATGCCGCTGAGATTTGCCGGCAATACCGGGAAAGAATTGCCGTTAATTCGATATCCGTCAATATAGCCCAGCATAAAGGGAAATGGCTCGGTATCGGTATAGCCTGTAGTCCTGGCTCCGCCAAATACATATTTTCCATCAAATCTGGTATTGGCCAGGGTAACGGCCTGTTCAAGGAAAACATGAATTTCATCGGCAATATATATTCTTGTCTGCGGGGTCTGGGCGGCGTTAATTGCCATGTTGGCCCGCTCCATACAGGTAGCGGCCAGCTCCTTGATGCCGGTCAGGCTGCTTTCCGCTGCGGCAATCATGGCATCGCCGACATTTATATTATCCTGGTAGTCGCTTATTTCCGCTAACGTTGAGCGCATTGCCAGGGCGCTGATCATATTTATCGGGTTGTCGGATATCTTCGACATCTGTCGTCCTGAGGAAATCCGGTTATTTATGTTCAGCATTTCGCTGGTAATTTTATTAAGATTATTTTCTATATTGCTGTAAATGGTGTTCAAGGTAGTTCGCATAATTACACCGCCTGCAGTAGGGTTCGCAGCATTTCATCTGACGAGGAAATTAATTTTGCCGCTGCTGAATAAGCCTGCTGAAATTTAATCAAATCCGCCATTTCTTCGTCGAGCGAAACCCCGGAGGTGGAATCCCGCATGGAATTCATCTGCTCGGTTACCAGACTGTTATACTCATAATCTCTGTCCACGGTTCTTCCTTTCAGCCCGATATCACCAACCAGAGAATTATAAAATTCGTCCAGGGTAGCAGTGGCTCCGCCGGTAAATTTTACATATTCATCTCGTTGAATATTGGTGATAAGCAGGGCATTTGTCTGATCGCCCCGGAATATTTCCCCGTTACTGTTCACCGTGCCGGCCGCCAGCAGATCAAGGTTTTCGCTCAGCACGGAATTTATTTCAATGGAATCGGCGCTGGAACCGGTGAAAAAAGTGTTCAGCCCGGCTGTAGCGAGAAAATTAGAGGTATCTTCCGTAAAGGCAAATTTATGGTCGCTGTCCGGAGTAAGTACCAGTTTGTTGTCATGAATAGTGGCATGTACCCAGGGGGGTGTTTCATTGCCGGCATTGATAATGGAAATATTAACGGCATCAGCCACATCCTGGAGATCATAGGCCCGTTCCAGTGGAATTTCCACGGGTTGCGGCAGGGCCAGGGTGTCATCGCTGTTATAAATCCACATCTTGAAGCTGCCGCCGTCGGTAATAAGTTCATCCGAGTAGTCGAATCCCTGCATGGATATCGGCACTCCGTGATCGCTGTAGGTAAAGGTCAATTGGCCGTCACCTCCTTCATCAGTGGAACTGATATAGCCGCCGCCCAGGCCCAGTTGTTCAATATAACGATCGTCTGCTCCGCCGTTAATTTCAATATCATTTTCATGGGAAAAGAGATTAAGTCGGCCTGTGTTGTGGGCGGCATCAGCCTGAAATGCAGTGCTGGTCAAACCGAGTTTCAGTTCAGTTGCAGTGTCGTCCGTCCCGCTTATAACTATCTGAGATTCGTCACCGGCATTGGTATTCTGAAGAATTATGGAATCCGCAGCCCCGCCGTTGCCGCCGTCGCCGAGCACGGCCCGAATGGTAACCTTGGGAATATTTTCCGGGGAAACAGCGCTGTTATAGTTGCTGATTGCCGTGTTAACGGCATTAACTACATGCTGGGCGAGAACGCCCGTGTCCCGGTCGTCGGTCGGCGGCGGTCCGGGAGCGGAATTGGAATCTACCGTATAGCTGACATCAACCCCGTTTATTTGAAAGCTGAGCACTGTGCCGTCTTCTCCGGCTGTCATGGCGGTAACCGCGTCTCCGGCTACCTGGGTAGTCAATCCGGCCCGCACCCCGGTAATAGCATCGTTTATGGCCTGAGCTGCGTTATACGTTTTGGCCTGGGCCAGGCCATAAGAGGAGGTGGCCCCGTCGATTTTGCCTATTTCCCGGCCGTTGATTTTTATTGAACCGGCCTCAATGGTGTCGGTGCTGGTTAACGGATCAACAGTGCTGGTCAGCAATGCCGTGTCAGCGGCAGGATCGTTACTGGTCAGTTGTTCGGAAAACCTGACCAGGCCGACGCCCTGGCTGTGCTGTTGATTTACTTCCCTGATCATGGCATTAGCCAGGGCATCGAGACGGCCTAGATAATTCTCGGCATTGCCGGGGGTGAGTTCATTATAAATTTCCATCCAGCCCCCGATTTTGCCGCCCATTTCCGAGCCGTCTCCTACCGGGATTGAAACCGTGCCGCCGTCATTTGCCGTGCTTACCCAGTGAAGCTGATCATCAAGCCAGTCAACCTGCCAGTCCTGATTGTTTTCCACCAGGGTATGGCCGTCCGACATCATGATGGTATAAGCGCCGGTGCTTATTTCAAAATAGTTTATATCGAGAAATTCCGATAGATCATTAAGCAGAACATCGCGCTTGTCCCGCAGATCATTTTGCTGGTTGAGATCGGTTTCAGAGGCGGCTATCTGGGCGTTCAGCTCGGCCAGCTGCCCGGTCAGGGAATTTACATCACTTACGGCTGAATCAAGACTGGTGTCGATATCAATCCTGGTCTGGGCGATTTCTGCCGTCATGCTGTGAAACTGATCAATCAATATCAGGGCCTTCTGAATAGTTGAATTGCGAGTGGAAATGGATTCAGGATAGTCTGCCAGATCCTGCCAGCCGGCCCAGAATTCACTCATCAATTCATTAACCGCCAGGCCCGGAGCCTCATTAAAGGATGTTTCCACCAGCCGCAGGGATTCCTGCTGGGCCTGGAGATTTTTCAGGGATGAATTCTGCCCGGTCAGCCGTTTGACCATGAATTTATCATAATGGCGGTTGATCTCCATACTGCGGACACCATTGCCGAAGAAACCGACGCCCTCGGGTGTTGGAACCGTTGCTTTAAGCGTCAGGCTCTGGCGGGTATAGCCGGGAGTGTCGACATTAGCGACATTATGACCGCTGACCGCTACTGCCTGCTGATGGGCAAGAAGCGCCTCTTTGGCTATATTTAAAACCTGACCGATTCCAGGCATTATTACACCTCCCGGCTGACTAATGCCGGCGCAGCGCTCATGGCCTGCTGCAGACCATGTGTGGAATAAAGCCGATCTGATGAAATATCACTGCAGATCAGGGAGATCGCATCGTTAATATAACCAAGCGTATCGCCGGCAAATCGTTTGTTGATCAGGTTATTATCAATAATTTTTTCCCGCAGGTCAGCAAGTTGATCCCGGTATTTTTTCATTTTTACTGTCTGTTCCTTATTTATGAAAGGAATAAGCTCCACCAGGTTTACTATTCTGTCGTCAATGCTGTTATTATCACATATCTGCCGCGCCACCTCCTGGAGAGAATGGTCGAGCTGGGCCATTTTGGCCAGTTCGTTTTCTTTGTGTTGGGTAAGGGCAATGATGGCGCTCATGTTCATCTCAATAAGAGCCTGTTTCTCGCTTTCCAGCAGGATCAGGAAATCAGCGGAAATAGAAATCTGCCGTTTCACGATGTCAAAAATCAGTGATAATATTCCCGGCTCACTGTTTGTTTTTCCGTCTATATGTTCCATTATTATTTTTCTCCGCCTGCCGGGGTGTTGTCTTTTTTGCTCAGCTCTTCATAAAGGAGTTCGGCCAGTCCCATACCTTTGCCGTGCGCCAGCTGCCTGGTCATTTCTTCATCAAGCATTGACTGGAACATCTTTTCCCCGTAACTTTCGGCAAACAGGCCGTCTTTCGGTAAATTTTCCCGCATGGACGACATTATCTTGTTGAGCATGATTGCTTCAAAATCCTTGCAGGCGTTATCCAGTTTCTTGTTTTTTATTTCTGCGGTAAAACGTCCCTCATTTCTATTATCGACCTGATAGCGGTTTTGCTGAAGTCCAATTGCGGCCGGCATGATATTTTTCATTATATTATCTCCAGAGAGGCTTCGAGGGCGCCGGCAGCCTTGATTGACTGGAGAATGGCAATAAGATCCCGAGGCGTAACCCCGACAACATTTAAGGCCGTGACCAGTTCTCCCAGGGTAGCTCCGGGATTAATCGGAGCCAGCTTGTTGCCCTGATCTTTTGCCAGAATATTAAAATTGTCCAGCGGGGAAGTAACATTCTCGTAGTTTGCCACCTCAACATTAAGATTACCATGGGCCACGGCAATGGGTTTCAGTTTGACATCACTGCCCATAACCACGGTGCCGGTCCGCTCATCAATAATTATTTTCGCCTTTGCATCCGGTTCAATATCAACATTTTCAATAGCTGCCATGAAGGCGACTTCGTTGCCGATAAATTTATCAGGAATTTTTATGTTGACGGTTGCGCCGTCCCGGGCTCTGGCATAGGGTCCTTCAAGCATGGTGTCAATGGCGTTTACTACCCTGGACATGGTGGTAAAATCCGGGGAATTCAGATTGATTGTAATTTCTTTTTTCCCCTGCAGGGAAAAGGGCACCTCCCGTTCAACTGTAGCACCGTTGGGGATACGGGCGACATTGACATGATTTTTTTGAATTCTGTCATTGTTCGCGTTTCCTACTTTAAAACCGCCGATGCTGACCGGCCCCTGGGCCATGGCGTATATTCTGCCGTCCAGGGCTTTCAAGGGAGTGGCGATGAGAGTGCCGCCCTGCAATGATTTGGCATCGCCTAAGGTGGAAAGAGTTACGTCGATTGTCCGGCCGTTTTTACTGAATGGGGGCAGGTTGGCGGTAACCATAACTCCAGCCACATTTTTAACTTTTAAATCATTGGAGTTGACATGAATGCCCATGTTGTCGAGCATGTTGGTCAGGGCCTGAGTGGTAAAGGGTGATTTGCTGCCGTCGCCGGTGCCGTCCAGACCAACCACCAGCCCATAACCAACCAGCTGATTATGGCGGACACCTTTAACTGCAGCCACATCCTTGAGCCGCACGCCCATAGCCTTGTCCGGCGGATAAAGCTGGATAACAAGAAGGAAAGATATAATTAACTGTAAAAATTTCATCAGCTGGTCTCCCAGACTTTATGGTTACTGTTTAATGGTAAGCATTCACCAGCACCTCATCTTTGCCCATTTGAGCCTGCTTGAATAGCACCAGTATGCTGCGCAGGCACAAATGAACAAATCTAAGGCACTGGTAAACGC
>JANTGB010000060.1 GCA_024763115.1 Desulfobulbaceae bacterium
CAGGATTATTTTGGAAACGGGAACACGCAGAGAATGTCATCTTTCTACGTTCATTAGTTTTGACTGGTAAAATTAAAAATGCTTGCCGGAAAGCATTAGGAATAGTGAGAACTATGTTTGATCTAAACACCATCAATAGCTTGCCTGTGGCTGCTTAAGATGTATCACTTGTTTGTATTGCACCCATATTCGTTTATAGGTCAGGTAAGGGCTCACTAAAAAACAGCTTCACATTCTGAGGCGCAAACTGAACATTAAAATCTATTCCGGCTGCTGATCCGGCCATCTTCCGGTAGCTCCGGCTAAAACCTTCAGCACTTTAATCTGCAGAATATTCGCATTATTTTTTCTTAAGGGCTGATAAATGATCAGGGCTTTACAGGGAACAGGAAGATCATCCATTGATATTTTATTGCCTCCCATTAAAATTTCCGTCTCTTCAATTATATTAAAACGTTGTTCCGAGGCAAGTATGGTCATTTTTCTGGATACACGAACCTGTTTTTCTCTACCTTCAGGCAGCAGAAGAGGTCCTCTTATTTTTTTATTGATCAAAGCATGAATACTTTTTTCATTTATATTTAATTTTTCACCGGCTAATGATACTGCTGAGCAAAGCAACATACTAACAGCGACGATAAATAATATTGTGAATAAAAATTTTCCTTTCAGTCCTGTTTTTTTTACATACATGATGTTTACCCAATAAGGATTGTTAGTATTGTAAGAAGTTTTTCGACTGGAACAAAAAAACGTAACTTGCTGAGTCAGCGCTTAATATTCGCCAACCACAGTATTTGTTACTTGCTTGCAGGTCATGGAAATTTTCGCGATTAGTCCGGCTTTTGTATGACTAATACGCTATGCCGAACTAATCGCGGACAGGTAAACGAATTTGCAAGACTCCGGTTCCGCTCACCCGATGAGCAGTTACCAAAAAACTTAATTTTCCTTCCAGTAGCGCAGCCCACTCCTGATATTAAAAGCAGGATCAATCAAAAGATCCCGGATCAGGCCTGTACTTTGCTGAGTAAAAGCCTTTGCCTTGCCGCCTTCCTGTTTACCAACGTGAATACCAACACTTGAAGCCATGCCGTAACCAAGATAATATCTTTCGTCAATGGTCAAAACACCATTCTGAACATTTATTCCAGGATCAAATACGTTTGAGCTGTATGCCGTACCGGTTTCAAAATAAAGTCCGTAAAGATAACTGAAGCCGCCGAATGAACATATTTCCGTCTCAGGAACATATGTGGTAAAAAGGGTAATACCGCCAAGCAGCGCCGGCTTTGTTACCGATCTTTCACCTGGATCCATAAGGGTACGCATCCAGCCGTCCTCAGCACGAGCCAAATCGATGATATCAGCAAAGGATTGGCCGTAATTTGACGTCGTTGTCTTGACGACAGGCACAGGATCATCAACAAAGGAACATATACAGGAACCATCGCCGAAATAATCTCCATCATCGTTTGCTCCCAGGAAACCGGTAGTCAAGGTGTAATCCACCGTATCACAGGCGCCGGAGCCCGCAGTTGACTCGGTGCAGGCCCAATAACCGGCCCGGCACAGTCCATCGTCCGTATCAAAAAAATCTCCTTCATCACCATAATCAACAGCCGCCGGAGTAACAACATTTGCACAGACACCGGCGGAACGTTCCGTGCAGCTGTAATAGGAATCAACCGTATTTCCGTTCAAGCTGGTAATTTCCGTACAGGTACAGCCCCCGGAAGTATAACCTCCCTCAATATCAGCCAGGGTTATTCCCAGACAGTCACCCTGGGTGTCCTCATGACACTGGTAAAAAAATGAATGATAATTTGCATTATCGTCAATAACCGCAACAGGCACACTGTCACAGCTCCCGGCAACTTTTTCCAGGCAGCCCCATTCCGGCGTAGAAAATAATATGCATACACAGTCTCCATCATCATAGACCTCATCTCCCATAACTACTCCGGCTGATGCGCATGATCCCGCCGTCACCTCAGTACAGCTGCTGAGCGGCCAGTCATAGTCACAGACACAGGAGCCGTCCCCGGTAATATCTCCGGTTTGCCCGGTGGGTACGGCAGAACAGTCTCCCTGTGGCGTATCCTGGGTACCCCATGGATAGATAACCTTATAAATATCACTGTCAAAAAGGTCGGTTGTTGCCAGGGTCAGTGAACTGCTGTTATTTTGATAGTAATTATCGGCAAAATCACCAGTCAACGAGTGCTCCCTGTTAAAAAAAGGATCCTTTATGCCAAACAGATATTGGGTATCGGTTGTCGTTTTATCATCCGTACTCAGATAACGTCCGGTTCCGAAATATATCCAGGCATTATTTTGAAAATCTACGCTCAAGCTAGGAGATGTCGTAATCGGAGCCGGAGATTCAAAGAGTTTGCTCATTGTCCAGGTTGACGGATCGTTATCATATTCACCATTTACAATATCACCATATTGGACATTGGTACAATCTGATGCCGTGCATGACCAGGGAACTAGAACTTTATACATTGCCCCCTTCCATCCGTGAGGCGAATCATCGTAGGTTTCACCGATATAAACAGCATCGACGTTATAATTAAGCGATTTATCCATACTGGCCGGGCCGGCCATAAAGGCATAACTTTCCGATGCCTCAAAAAGCCAGTCATCGGTTCCATTCTTGAATGGAGCTCCGGTGGCCAGATCCAGCACAAAAACCTGGCCGGTTGTAGTACTGGAGCCATCATAATCTTCCGGCCCGGAACCAAAGACGATAAACCACTTCCCATTACAAGTAAAAAATTTTAATAAAAATTTTTAATAAAAAATAAATCACTTTCATTAAATGAATTTGCTATAATTTTAGTATGGATTTGTTCGAAACTTTTTTGTAGTCACAACCTGACATAGGATCTAAATGTTGTATCTTGCTATTTTACCATATTTAATCAAGATAAATATATTCTTAAGCAACCACTACTAAAGCGGAACAAGATAGCCGCAAGCAACAGATGACTTTGGTCAGCAGATAACCTTGTGGCGCAAAATGTGCAAAGTAAGCAAATAAAATCATGAGACCACCAAATAACAAAAATAAATTATTATTAATTCTTCTGAAAAAAAAAGGGTTTTCCCTGGTTGAATTGATGGTTGTTGTTGCCATCATAGGTATAATGGGCGCGATAGCTACACCTGGGATACTGCATTGGCTGCCGAATTATCGACTCAAAAGCGCTGCCAGGGATTTATATTCTACTATACAAAATGCCAGATTGATGGCTGTGAGGGAAAATACCCGTCTCAGCGTAGTTTTTAATAACACTGTTACTCCGGGTTTTTATTTTACTGATTTTGACGCCAGCGGAACTATTAACCAGCCGGGTGAGTACCGTATGGATTTATCATCATATGGCAGCGGGGTTGATTTTGGTTTTCCTGCCGGACTTGTTAATTGGAATGGCGCCGCAGTAGTCAGTGCTATAACTTATGGTGGTGGCCCTCCAGCATTTTGTACTTATAACAGTGATGGCACAACCGGTAGCGGCACAATTTATTTGATTAACAATCAGGCACAAATCGTATATGCAATCACAACAGTAACAAGCGGTGCCGTTAAGCTCAGAAAATATAGCGGCATTTTGCCATATAACCAGAATAACTGGATTGAATAAATTGCGTTTTATTACACGATATAATGGATCTCAAGGTTTTACCCTTATTGAGTTGATGATAACCCTGTTGATTAGTGGGATTGTCATGATCGGCGTATTTACTACATTTCGTTCTCAGCAGGATACTTATGTCATGCAGGAGGAAGTGGTTGTCATGCAGCAAAACCTGAGGGCGGCAATGAACCAGATGGGCAGGGAATTACGAATGGCAACATATGTCCCCCTTACTAATGCCGGGGGTATAACCACAGCTACTGCAACTCTCATAGCTTTTACATATGAAACAGATAATGTCGGTACTCTCCAGAGTATTCAATACGATCTTTATGATGCCTATAACGATGGTGATACTGATATTGGCCGACAGGTCGGCACTGTAGCAAGTAATAAACGGTGCTTAGCAGAAAATATCGATGCCCTGGAATTTTCATATCTGGATGCAAGTGGTAATGCCACCACTGTTCTTGATGACATTGCCACTATCAAGGTATCAATTCTGGCCCGGGCCGCCCGGGCTGAGCCGAAATTTTTAAACACTCATAATTATTTTCCAGCCTCCTGCCCACAACCGGCGCCTCCGGCTTTACCGGATGATACTTGTGTTGCCGGTACAGCATGGGATTTTGATGGTGCTATAGATAACAGCAATGCTTTTAATGATAATTTCCGCCGTCGTTTACTGACAACTACAATACATTTACGCAATTAATGAGGCATATTCTTACTACGGCTTCAAATTATGAAATTTTGCAACATGAAGAATAATAACGGTTTCACCTTAATCGAGGTCATGATTGCCATTGTGGTTTTGACCATTGGTCTGCTGGGTGCCGCAGCTATGCAGCTATCTTCCGTTAATGGCAATGCTCATGCATCGAACATGACTGAAGCAACCAATCTTGCCATGGATCAAATTGAAAATATTTTATCCTGGGATTTTAATGATGCCCGATTAGCCGATAACGAAAATGTAAATTTTCAAAGAAAGGGTATTTCAGGCGTTATTGGTCCGGGAAATAATACGATAAGCACTATCAATGATGTGGCGGATAATTCGGCTGTATTTGCAGATTATACCGTCTATTGGGATGGAACCCCGCGCATGGATACTGCTGACCCAACCGTGCAGGTCGGTATAGATTTTCAAATATATGTTGTCTGGACAGAAGAAGGTCGTTTGAAAACAGTAACCATGAATTTTTCTAAACCCAGGTAGCAATAAGGGGGATAGTTTGATGAAGTACATGCCGCCCACAAAAGCGATTGATAATGAGGATGGATTTGTCCTGGTGGTCGCCATGCTGGTTTTAATTATTCTGGTTGTAATCGGTATTGCCGCGACAAATACAACTAACGTAGAGTACCAGATTGCCGTAAATGATAGGGTAGCAAAAGAAGATTTTTACAATCAGGAAACCTGTCTGGCTGACGGGAAATATCAGTTTCGCACCTGGTTGACGACAACTTACATTACTACCGCTGAAAACGCCGCTTTTTTCCCTCCTGCTGGAACTGATGCAAATGGTAACGGTATTAACGATATCAGTGAATGTAACGATGCAAATGGCGTTGTTGTTGGCGCTTTCAAAATAAGAAATGTAGAAGATAGTGGGCCTTCAAATAGTGGAACTCCAATTAATGGCTGGGAGGATCAGGCAATTTTTTGTGCAGATCCAAACAATTGCACTCAAAGTGAGATAAATAATCATCCGGCAAACAAGTTTCCGGCAATGAGCCATAAAGATAAGCCAATTCCCGGCTCGGGATATGATCCAAAAAATTTTGAGATTCGCCGTTATGTGGTAACCAGCTATTCCCCGGATACCAATAAAAATGTGATATTACAGGAAGGAGTTTATAAGGTCTTTAACAAATTTTAAAACACCGCCTTTAACACAGATGTCCTTAATTTTATTTATAGATTAAGGAACTCACAGGTATGGGAGTGTGTCATGAAAAAGAAATATTTAACCTTATTGTCGTTGTTTTTTTTAGTTCAGCCTGCATTGGCAGATGATACTGATATCTATGGGGTATCATCCATTGACGTAAAACCAAATGTCCTGATTATTTTTGATAACTCCGGCAGTATGGGAACCAAGGATGTGCCAGGGGAAATATATGACCCCAACAAGGATTACAGTTATGCCGGCGGCAAGTCCCATGACGCTGTTTACAAATACAGCACTTATTATTTCCCTGATATAAATGACTCCAAATGGCAATGTGCCGCCGCCAAAGATAGTCTTAAAACAAAAGGTTACTGGCGTGGAAAATTAAAAAAGAATCGCAATACCGGCATTGTTACCTGCGGGGGATGGAAAAGCAAGAAATACAGGCTGGGTAATTTTGCTAATTTTGATGATCAGAATCTTGGTGAGTACCAGAGCCGAATGGTGGTGGCCAAACAGGTTATTGCTCAGTTAATCTATGACAATTATGATGCTGTGCGTTTTGGCCTGATGAAATTTAACAGTTATAATACCAATGATGAAAGCGGTTATATTGTTGCTGAATGTGGAGCCGGTAAAGCTGATCTAATAGGTAATTATGACCCGGTCTCTACAGTATTTACCAATAGTGATCAATCAGCAGATTATGGCGCAGTCGGCGGAATGCGGGGTCAGACCTGGACACCCCTTTCGGAAACAATGGCTGAGGCCGGGCTTTACTTTGCCGGAGCGCAGAGTTGGTTTGATGGCTCGTCCGAGGGCCCCGGCTATCCGGTGGGCAGATTCAGTTCAAGCTGCAGGAGTTATGACAGCGGCTGTCAGGATTACAGTAACGACACCCCCATCCAGTATAGATGCCAGAAGAATTATATCATTCTTATGACTGATGGTGAGCCAACCCATGACAACAATAAATATAGCACCCATAACTATATAATTAATCAAAAAATTACTGAGGCGGCAAATGACGGCAATACTAACTATCTTGACGATGTTGCTTATTTCCTGGCCCATAATGATATTCGGGTAATAGGAAACAGTCCCACAGCTGATGATATTTTAAAAATGGGCCAGCCCGGAGATTTTGAAAATCAGACAATCACCATTTATACCATTGGTTTTAAACAGCAGCTTGCTTTGTTGCAGAATACGGCAACCAATGGTGGCGGCGAATATTACACTGCTGATAATGCCTCTACCCTTAATGAGGCCTTAAACTCTATTATTACTGCTATTGGTGAAAACAATGAGGGCTTTTCCGCTGCCGCTGTTCCTGTCAGCCGTGCAAACAAGGCCTATGCCGGCAATTTTGTTTATTATGGTCTCTTTCAGCCGGAAAACTCCGGCAACTGGATTGGCAACCTGAAAAAATATGCCATTACCAACAGTGGAGTTATCCAGGATGCTGACGCCAAGGATGCGGTAAGCGGTGGGGCTGTTATTGATAATGCCAGATCTTTCTGGACAACAGCAGCTGACGGCTCTTCAGTCGATGAAGGCGGGGCTGGAGAAAAATTAGTTGCCGATATTGAGGCTGGACTTAACCGAACAATTTACACATACACCGGCACCTCAACCACATTAACAGATAATTCAAATAAGTTCATTACCACCAACACAACTCTTGTTGATGGTACTTATACTGGTTTAACAACTGATGTTATCAAGGCGGTCAGACATGAGGACGGCACCTGGCCCCTGGGCAGTTTCCTCCACTCCCAACCGCTGGTAGTTCATTATGATGATGATGATGACGGTGTTGATGACCATTCAATGATCTATGCCGGAGCAAATGATGGTATGCTTCATTGTTTTGATGATGATGACGGTAGTGAAAAATGGGGTTTTATCCCTAAGGATCTGCTTGATAATTTATCTGTCCTGGAGGCCGCCGACAGCCTGGCCTACTTTGTAGACGGCACCCCTGTTTTATATTCCTATGACCATGACTCGCTGGAGAACACTCCTGACAAAAAAATGCTGATTGTCGGTGAACGGCGGGGCGGACAGAATTATACGGCTCTTGATATCAGTGATTACAACTCTCCTTTATTGCAATATGAGGTAGGCCCAGACATTCTTGGCAGCGGCAATGAATCCCTGGGCCAGTCCTGGGGAAAACCGCAACAATGTACTATGGGTTATATGGATGGAACTGATTATAAAACAAAAGATGTATTCATGATGGTTGGTGGTTATGATGACAATCAGGACAGTCTTACACCGCTGGCAACAGACAGTAAGGGGCGGGCGGTCTTTGCCATTGATTGTCAGACAGGAGCATTATTTGATAATTTTAATTTTAATTTTGACAATTTCAGCAGCATGACCCATTCCATTATTGCAGCCACAGCCTTTGAGAATCCTAAATCAAGAACAACTACCAGGGTTTACGCTGGAGATCTTAATGGTAATTTATTTGCTTTCCGGGATGATATTTATCATCGGAACCAGGATAAAACGAAAAAAGAGTCTTTTGGTGGACATTATGATGGTGAAGAGAATGGTGTTTGGGATGATACCTTAAAACTTTTTTCCAGCGAAGGGAAAAAGATTTTTTATCCTCCCAATATAACCAATGAATATTTTGGAGTTTCATTCACTTATCCAGCCGAAGAGGTTGAAGGTGATAAGGCTGTTACCAGAACCGAGAGAAGAATCGGCGATTATGTTTTTTATGGCACTGGCGATCGTGCCAATCCGGAAAGAACTGATATAGAAAATCGATTTTACGCCATTAAAAATAATTGGCAATGGAGCAGTAATACTCCTGATATCGTTGAAGCCTATGTTGATGAAACTGACCATGGCAAAATCAAGGCAAAAGATGACAATCGGGTGTTAGTAGGGCAACAACGCGATGAAAATGGCGATTTGGTCGAGGCCGCAGGAAACGGCGAATTGTTTATTCTTGATATTACAGACGATCTTTTGCAGAACAAAGAAACAGATACTGACACCCAAAAACTTTACAAGAATTATGCAAGTGATGCCATTGATCATGCCAATAATAGAGGCTGGTTTCTTAGATTTGTCAAGGAAGACGGCTCATTAGAGGGAGAAAAGGTGGTTTCTTCACCAATTATTTTTGGCGGCGTAATTTATTTTACCACTTATATTCCTGCTGATGAAGCTATTGATGACAGCGGTGATCCCTGCGCTAATCCCGGTGCTAAAGGAAAGGGTTATCTTTACGCCATTGGTTACAGATACGGTGAGGCGATTATGGATTTAGTACCTGAAGAACCTGGTAAGCATCGACAAGACAGGCGGAAAAAGTTGACGATTCCTGGGATTCCACCGGAGCCTGTTTTGGTTATCCATGAAGATAAGCCAACAATTATTACCGGGTTCAACACGGATGACCCTGAGTTTGAACAGAGTATGCAGCGGTTTTACTGGAGACAAATTAATCAATAGTTACAGATTGTGAATATACCTTATAAGAAAGAAAGGAGGGTTCTTAAATGAAAGCCTTTAATAACTTTATCTTGATTGGCTGTCTTCTGTTTTTCGGTGGTTTATTATGTGCTGAGTCTGCCTGTCTTGCTGGAGAAGATTCAATAGCGGATGATTTATCCTTTGAACTTAGGGCCACAATTATGGAGGTTGATCCGGCTAATGATCTTATGATTATTGCTGAAAAAGAAATTCACCTGCGTAGTTATCTAAAGGATGGAAAAAAGAAATGGAAAACTATTTTTCTAGATGATGATGGCGAGAAAATTTCCGTAACCAGTTTTAAACAATATGACAATGTAATAGTTAAAGGAGAAAAAAATTCTCTTGGAGTAATGCTGGCTGATGAAATTACTTTGCTTCCTGTGGATCAGGCAGTTCGGGGAAAAAAGGTCAAACAAAAACCAGATAAAACTATGCAACCTGCTACTCCTGTTCATTTAGAGGGGGAAGTCTGGGTCAACTGAAATTTTTTGTAAATTTATCCCGCACCATATTACGCAACCGTACACAGTTGGGTCTTGACGAAAATTTTTTATGGGGTTTGCCCTGGCACAGGACAAACCCCATAAAAATTAGGACTCACTCAATGCCGCCTCCGTATCCTGCGCACATCAGAAAATGCAAATCTGACTCGTCCCCGAATCTCATATCTTCAATAGTAACTGTCGCGGTATAGACTATTATAATTCTTCATCAGATAATGAACGAAAATTACTGACATGAAAGACATATCAGATCTCGGTTCTTCTCAGTACAACTACAAAAAGAGGAGATCACA
>JANTGB010000061.1 GCA_024763115.1 Desulfobulbaceae bacterium
CTGCGCCGACCTGATCACGAAAATCTACGGCACCCTGTAACCAGTTACAATTACAGGGGTTAGCGAAGTTATAGCGCTTCCCCCATGAGTAGTTACATTAAAACAAAAAATTGTTTAGACAATGGTTTTAAGCGCCTGATGTAATTTCCGTTGTTTATTGACAATTGTAACCTGAAAGGGCTCCTGCACCCCGACGGTAGCGGAAAAGTTGCGCAGTCGTTCAATAACCGGAAAGGAAACCTCCTGGCCTTTGACTGCCAGCAGCAGACCATTTGTCGAAATAATATCCTGGTCAACGATCATGCCTGGTTTGAGATCTATTACATCAAGCCTTTTGTGAATTTTTTCGATATTTTCTTCTTCAAGCTTTTTCAGAACTTCCAGCAGCCTGGGATTATATTCTCCTTCCCGCCGGGCCAGCAGTTCACAGGCGTATTCATGTTCACAGCCCTGGAAGGAGAGCTCGTCATAATCGAGGACAATTCGTAAAATCTGGGCCCCGGCCTGCACCAGTTTTTCCTGGGAATTGGCCGGAGGATCAAAATCCTTGTAATTTTTGAGCTGCAAACCTATCATCCTGGAAATGAGTTCAAAGCGGGATATATTGGCCAGCAGCCTGGCCCCGGCTGCCGGATGAGACTGGAACATAAGCCGTTCATCGTCATCAATCTTGATTCCTTTATACATTTTTTCCAGGGTCTCACTGGGCAGGGTAACGCAACCGATCTGGGAAAGCAGGGCAGCGATCTGGAACTGCCACAGTCCCGGCAGCTTGAGCATTATCGCCATTTCCCGGACATAACTTTTAATCCGGTTGGCCCGGCTGAAGGCTGCCGGATTAACCATGCTGAGGATATCGGTAAGTACCTTGATGCTGCCGCTCAAGGTCTTATTGAGCAGTTCTTTTTCCGCCGTGATCAGGCGGTATTGCTCTAAGGCTCCTTTAATCCCGTTTTCCAGTAATTCCGGGGGACAGGGCTTGGTGAAAAATCGAAATATACTGCCCTCGTTCACCGCCTGAATCGCGGTTTCCTGGTCGGCGTTGCCGGTGAGCATCATCCGTACCGTATCCGGGGCAATCTCTTTTACCTTGGCTAAAAGCTGCACTCCATTCATTTCCGGCATCCGCATATCGGAAACCAGCACGGCAAAAGGGCCTTTTTCCCGGACAATCCGCAGAGCTTCGGCTCCGGAAAGGGCAGTGGTTATTTTAAATTTTTTACGATGTTGACGTTTAAGGGCGTCCAGAACATTGACCTCGTCATCAACAAACAGCACCTTGTTATTCATTGTCATTATCCGCTGTAGATATTTTTACCCATTCTGGAAAGCTATCCAGACAGCCCACTCTGTCCAGATAGTCATTGTCAGGCTCATACTGGTCGTCTGCTGTTTTTTTGTCTTTATTATAGATGATAAGGTTGGCTGCGTATACCGCAGTAAGAGGTTCAAATGTTTTACCCGGATATTTCCCCGGTCGGTGATGATAGGCAATAGCGTCTATCACCGGGCTGGGGAAACCCCATAGCCCCAGGAGATAAGCGCCGATTTCCGCATGGCCGGCCTTGAAGATCTTTCGCTCCGCCTGAAAAACAGCAAGCCCTTCCTTTTCTCTTAATTCTTGAATCAGGCCGTATTCAGCCGGCAGATTAGCTGCCATGACCAGTTTGCCCACGTCATGCATGAGTCCGGCTATAAGGGCTTCATCAGCCATTTCCCCGGTCCCGGCATTTTCGGCGATTTTCTGGGCCAGTCCTCCCACCGCCATGCTGTGGTTCATTAATTCCGCAAGAGAAATTCCTGCCGGTTGGTCTTTTTCATAATCGGCAAAAATCCGGACAGTCAACACCAGGGATTTGATAGTGTCGAGGCCGAGAAGATGAACTGCCTGCTCCGGGTTTTTTACATTCTGAAAATGACCGAAAAATGCCGAGTTAACCAGTTGCATTATCTTGGCGCTCATGCCGATGTCCCGGGCTATGCATTGGGCCACATCATCAACCGAGCTTTCCGGGTCGGCCAGCAGTTCCCGTAGTTCAAGATAAATATCAGGCAGACTGGGCAGGGTGTTGATCCTGGCAACCACCTTGCGTAACAATGGATGAGTCAGGAGATTGTTCAGCAGGCAGGCCCGGTGCAGGGTGGTTTTTAATCGTTCCGGTTCACAGGGCTTGGCCAGGAACTGGTGAACCACGCCAATTGTCCGCAGGACGGATTCGTCATCGGCCTGGCCGGTCAGCATAATACGAATGGCCTGGGGATATTTTTCCTGAATTTCTCTCAGCAGCTCCGCCCCGTCCATGCCCGGCATTCTCATGTCGGAAATTATGACATCAGCCGGTTTTTCAGCCATTATTTCCAGGGCCCGGCGACCGCTGTCGGCAAACTGCATATCAAGACCCTTGCGCAGGGAGCGGAGCATTCGTTTCATGCCGTCCAGGATGTTCTGCTCATCGTCAACAAAAAGAATCCGTTTTTTGTCCATGTCTATTTCCCGGTTTTTCGCTGCAGAGGCAGCCGAATAATAAAGGTCGTTCCCTGTCCCATTTCCGACTTAACCATAAGCCGGCCGCCATGTTTGCTTTCCACCACGTCACGGGCAATAGCCAATCCCTGTCCCGTGCCCTTGCCAACCTCCTTGGTGGTGAAAAATGGATCAAATATTTTATCCAGAATTACATCAGGCATGCCCATGCCGCTGTCGGCAATGGCAATTTCCACCCAGTTGTCTTTTTGCCGGCTGACGATTTTAATGGTTCCCTTTTCGCCATCAGGATTATCGCCCAGTTTTTCTTTGATGGCATGGGCGGCATTAATAATAATATTAAGAAACACCTGGCCCATTTCATCAGCAAGACAGGGAACCGAGGGCAGGTTCGGGTCAAGGCCTGATTTAACCTCAGCCACATATTTCCATTCATTACGGGCCACGGTCACGGTATTTTTTATAATGTGGTTAATATTATTCAGGCTGATTTCCTTGCTGCCCGGATGGGAAAATTCCTTCATGGCCTGGACAATGGTGCTGATCCGTTTAATCCCGTCGCGGGACTGGCGGATAGCTTTGGGGATCTCTTCGGCCAGGTACTCCCAGTCCGCCTCCTCGAACTCTTCAGCCAGTTCCTCCCATTTTTCCGGCGGAATATTTTCTTTTTCGGCCATAGTCAGCAGCTCGTTACTTTTGTCTACCAGGCCGCCGATATCAGTAAAGGCCTCATCCAGGAAATCAATATTTGAGCCGACATACTGGGCCGGCGTATTTATCTCATGGGCAATGCCGGCGGCCAGTTGACCGACCGACTCCATCTTCTGGGACTGAACCAGGCGGCTCTGCATTTTTTCCTTCTCCTCCCGGGCTGTTTTTCTTTTGGTAATATCCCGCACCAGGGCTACGCAGCGGCCCTTACCGTTTTCCGGTACCACATACTGCAGAGTAACCTCAACCGGCACTCCACCTTTGCTCTTGTGCCAGTGAACAGTTTCAAAGGTCAGGGAATCGCGCTCTTTATTAACAAGCATGGTGATCATATCCCGAAAATCCTCTTCAGTAAATTCCGGTTTAATGTCAAGGGGGGTCATGGTCAGCAGTTCTTCAGCGGAATAACCGACCTGTTCAACTGCTCCCTGATTTACATAGAAAAAGCGCAGGGTGTCGGGCCGGAACATGAAGACGCAATCATTGATATTATCCAGGGTTGTTTTAAAATTGGCAAGATCCGCTTCCGTTTCCTGTCTTTTGAGCAGCAGCAGATGGAGCCGCCAGGTGCCGACCCCCAGTCCGACCAGGCCCAGGAGCCAGAGAGCAAGATAGATAAAATAACTGTTCAGCAGCCGGTTATGTTCCACCGCCGTTATCTCTTGCATGGGGATGGAAATGCTGATGCCGCCGCGGATATCGCCCACCTTGCAGCCCTGGTCTCCGTGGCAGCGCAGACATGACTTTTCAACAAACAAGGGCTTCATAAAACGATAATTCTCCACTCCGTCAATCAGTTCTATTGATGAAATTTCAGTTTCTCCGGCAGCAAAACGTTCCAGCGCTGTTTTTTCCCAGGGATCAGGGCTGTTAGCTGGGTTGATTGGTTTAAGGCTGCAGATGTGGCCGTAAATAAGTCCTTTCTTTTTTTCCAAATCATGTATCTGCCTGGTCATGTAGGCGGGGTTGATTTTGGTGAGTTTTTTCCCCGAAGGAGTGCTGATGTCCCGCTCCGGCACGTCAAGATAGGGATTGGGCGGAGTCTCTTCACTGACCTCGGCATATACCCCACCTTTGGCGGCGCACCATTTGCGATGGATTATATCCCTGGTAAAAATACTTTCGGCCTGCAGGCGCACCATGTTCATGCTGTCCCTGCCGGCACGATACATCTGGTAGCCCATGGCCGCGAGCATGATCATTGACCAGCAAAAGGCCAGAACAAGATAATGGCGTACCATGTTAATGTTTTTGTCTGTTTTAAGGGAAAAATCAGTCATTTTTTAAGATCCTGTTTTAAGGGCATTTTGATGACAAGGGCTCGGTTTTAACCTCTGTCACGTATTTCCGCTCATTGCGGGCCAAGGTAATTGTATTTTTAATTTCCCCCCCCATTTCTCCATCCTACGATTCTTTATGCCGGCCTGGTAATTCAATAAAAAACGTTGTCTTTTCCCCGGGGGAAGACTCAACCCATAATTTCCCTTTATAGGCCCCGCAGATTATATTGTAGGAAATATAAAGACCAAGCCCGGTACCGGCACCGACATCCTTGGTGGTAAAAAAGGGATCAAAAATTTTACTCATGGTCGCCTGGTCAATACCGGGCCCGTTATCCTCAACTTCAATCCGAACCATACCATCTTTTTTAAAGGCGCGGAGAACAATCCGGGGCTTGAAGCCGGGAGAATCAACGGTTGCCAGGGACTGCGCCGCGTTTTTCAGGAGATTAAGAATTACCTGTTCAATTTCCATGGACACGCAGGAAAGAGAAATTGTCTCCCGACCGTATTCTCTGACAAATTCAACCGTCATTATTATATATTTTTTCTTCATGTCATAATCAGACCGGGCCAGAAGCACAGCGGAATCAAGAATGTCGGTTAAAGAGGTGACAGTGCTTTTCGTCTGTCCCGGCCGACTGAAGCGCAGCAGGCTTTTAATAATTTTTGCCGCCCCGGCGGCTGAATCACGGATACCTTTTATATAGGTAAATATGTTTTGAGAATTTAAATAATTCTGCAGGTTATCCAGGTTTATTTTATATTCCCCCGCAGCTTTAAGGTTAACAGGGTCATCAGTCTTAAGTCCTTCCTCAATTATCTGGGCCGACTGCATGATGCCGCTTAAGGGGGTGTTTATCTCATGGGCTACCCCGGCGGCCAGGCCGGCAATGGTGGTCATTTTTTCGGTGAGCATGAGCTGGGCTTCCATTTTCTGCCGTTGCTTATTCTGTTCTATTACATAAAGACCATAGGCCAGATCATTTGCCACTTCAGCAAAGACCTCCTGTTCCTCATGGTCAACGAGCAGATTCCTGTCAACCAGGACCACCATAAATCCTGAAAAATCGTCATCATAGCTTAGTAAGGCAGCCATCACGCTGTTATCTAATGATTTGTCGGCAAAAGGGCAGTCTTTACATAACTTATATCTATCCGGAAAAATTTTAACCTTAACTTCTTTTTTTAATCTGTTGATACAGGGCGGCAGCCGGCCGGTCTCGATATTTTTTTTTGTTAAATTTAATTCACAGTTGCTGCCGGAATAAGCGGCATGGCTGATTCTCATTTTATTATCCAGCAGGATAATCCGGGCGCTGTTATAGCCCCGGTTTCCGGTCAGCAGGTCACAGATTCTGCGGATAAGATCAGCACCATTCTTTTCCGCCATAATTAACTGCTGAATCTGCATAATGGTCTTCAGCACCAGGTTTAGATGCGAGATTCTTTCCTCTTTAAGGCGAAGTTTTGTAACATCGCTGAATACGCAGTGGGTCTGGAGAAAGTTCCCCTTTGGGTCAGTGGAAATATTACCGCTGAATGAGACCAGGATGTCTGTGCCATCCTTTTTCCGCAGTTTAAGTTCTGTTTTGCAGCTCCGGCCATGGGTCATGAATTCATTAAATTTTTCCTGAAAATCCGCTGCCGTCTCCGGGCTGATAAAATTAAAAAAAGAACGACCGATTACCTCTTCGTTTTTATAACCCAGGATATCAAGCCAGCTCTGGTTAACCTCGTGCAGCAAGCCGTTTCCGTCAAGAGATTGGTAGGGAATCGGGGCCTGCTCATAAAGGAGACGAAAACGGATCTCGTCGTTACTTATTTTTTTCTGTGTCTGCCTGTCACGTTCAAGTTGAACCAGGAGAAAAAAGACCAGGGGCAGGAGGATGACAACAATGGCCCAGAAAATTGTCCAGGGAAAACGCGAGAGAGGAGAGATGAATGATTGTAATTGTTCAGCAGGGATATAAGAGAGAAGAATAGGGTGATCTCCGGAGCCTTGCAGGGAGGATAATTTTTTAAAGGAAAACATGCCGTTTTCGGTCATTATCAGGCCGGTGTCGCTTTTTTTTATTTTTTGCCATTCCGCTGGATATCTTCCGGCAAATGATTTTCTGTCATTGAGCATAAAACCCCATTCGTCAGCCGGATCAGGGGCCAGGAGCCAGAAGCCGTTACGATTTAAAACCATGGTCTGCCCGGAAACAGTCAGGCTATGGCCCAGGTCTGATAATTCCTGTTGAAAACGGGCAAAAAGATTGCGAGCAAAATAATTTAAAACAATAATACCCCTTCTGTTGCCGTTATCAGCAAAAAGAGGGGTGGCAATCCGCAACATGGGTTTGTATGGATGTTCAATTTTTTTATGTTCAATATTAAGATCAATGGGGCTGAAATATATTTTCCGGGGCTCAAGCTTCATGGTATCTATAAAATAATACCTTTTACTCTTGTCCTGAAGTTTATCCCGGGGAACAATATAGGGGTTGCCGCTATTGTAATTAATCCTGATGAGTTCCCAGCCTGATTCGCCGATATACCTGATCTGGTCGTAGATTTTTTTACTCCTGATAAATGCCGTCAGTCCCTCTTCCAGTTGTTTTTTCATCATCTCGTTGCCCGGCTCGTTCAGCAGTATATGCAACTCGGGTGCCTGAGAGAAAAATATCAGGTCTTTACGGATATTATCAAGTTCCTGGTAAACTGCATCGCTGCCATAGTTAAGGCAGAGCTGTTCTTTTGTTTTCAGGCGGTCAAGGTCGGATTGGGCGGATAACCAGGCATGGAGAAAACAGCCCAGGCTGATCAGCAGGAAAAGCAGGGCCGGGACGATTATATTGCCGGGCCTCCTGAGGGTTGAAATAATCTGTTTGGAAAATGGGTCAGCCATCAAGCGCTCTTCTTACAGTACGGGCCAGTATCTCAAATTTGTAGGGTTTAAGGAGAAAGTCCTTAAAGCCGAATTCCGCCGCCTTTTCCTTATCAATTATGGAACTGTAGCCGGTACAGATAATCACCTTGATATCAGGCCGAATTTTCATAAGTTCGGTAATTAATTCCGAGCCCGGCATGCCGGGCATGGTTTGATCGGTTATCACCAGGTCAAAATCATCGGCATGATTCCGGAAGATTTCCAGGGCGGCCAGGCTGTCATTGGCGCTTGTCACGCTGTAGCCTAATGACTTAAGCATCTTGGCGGCAACGGCAACCAGGGTTGGATCATCGTCGATAAACAGAATAGTTTCCGAGCCGCCGGCAAAGGTCAGCGGTCTTTTTCCGGCTTTTTTCCCGCTGGTATCTATAACCGGAAAATAAAGCTCAAAACAGCTTCCATTGTCATGATCTGAAGTTATATTAATGGCCCCATCATATTCCTTGATAATACCATGGACAACGGAAAGCCCCAGGCCGGTCCCCATACCTTCTTCCTTGGTGGTAAAAAAGGGGTCAAAAATGGATTGCAGGTTCTCTTTATTAATGCCGGTGCCATTATCTCGAACCATTAATTTCAGGTATTTGCCCGGCTTGATAGTATCAGGTTCCCCGGTTTTCTTTTTATCCAGCCGGACAACTTCAAGATTTACCTCAATAGTGCCCTGTTCATTTTTCATGGCCTGAAAACTGTTGGTGCCGAGATTCATCATGATTTGATGAATCTCTATCGGATCCGCCCGAATTCTTTCCGGGATCGTGCTGATATCTGCCGTAATATTGATGGTGCTGGGAATGGTGGAGCGTAATAATTTAAGGGCCTCTTTAATGATGGGATAAATGACAATGGGCCGTCGTTCATTTTCAGCCTTGCGGCAGAAGGTGAGGATCTGGGACACCAGATCCCGGGCCCGAAGACTGGCATTTTTGACCTGATCCAGCATTTTTTTTAATTTTTCCGGATTGTCGATTTCCATCAGGGCCAGATCGGTAAAGCCCATGATTGCGCTGAGAATATTATTAAAATCATGGGCAATACCCCCGGCCAGGGTACCGATGGCCTCAAGCTTCTGGGCCTGATGCAGTTCAGCGGTTTTTTGTTTGATTTCCTGCTGAAGATGTTTTTGATATTCTTTGTTATGACGAATAAGTTCTATTCTTTCCAGGGCCCGGAAAATCGCGTGATTCAACAGGGCCATGTCGGTGATAGGCTTGGTTATATAATCCCAGGCGCCCAGTTTCAAGGCCTTGATTACATCCTCTATGGTTCCCAGGCCGGAAACAACTATTACCGGAGTTTCAGGCGCCTCACGGTAAATCGTTTCCAGTACTTCCAGGCCGTCGATTTCCGGCATGCGTAAATCAGTAAGAACCAGATCAACCTGCTGTTGATGAAAGATTTTCAGCCCTTCTTCGCCGTCTGCCGCCGGAAGCACATCAAATTTTTTTCGTCTGAGATAGTCGGCAATTGCCTGACGGACGACACTGTCGTCTTCTATGGTTAAAATAGTGGGCATTTACTGATTCCTCTGGTTCTGTAATGTTCCGGATTCAGGAGGCGCGGGCATACAGGTTGTAATAGTTACGCCCCGACCTTTTCCGAATCAAACTTGATGATACCCTTCCCTTGTTGCAAATAATTCGATAAGAGACAACGAGCCCCAAATCCCTTGGCCATGGCAGGAGTTGTTGTCTCGAAAAACGGTTCAAAAATGTATAGGCGGCTTTCTTGATCCATCCCACAGCCATCATCAATTAGCATTGATTACAGGAAATGGAGTCCATTGTGATTGTCTTACAATAGTTGCCGGTTAGGTTTGGCCGGCCGGGATGAAAAAAATGTAACCGTTCACCAAGGCACAAAATTTACGATAACCTTCAGTCATGTAAGTGTTTACCAGTGCCTTATATTCGTTCGTTTGGGACTTCGAAGCATACTTGTGCTATTCGAAAAGGCCCAAATGGGCAAAGAGGTAAGCGTAGACTCCGTGAGGTGCTGGTGAACGCTTACAAAAAAATTACCTGTTTATAGATATAATGATTATATCATATAAATTTTTGGCGATGATTGGCAATTTTTATTTAAGGGGAGGGTGTTTTTAGGCGCTTACGACCAATGTCTAAACAATTTTTGTTTTGATTTTTGGTAACTGCTCACGGGGTAAGCACCTTATATCTGCTAACCACCATATTTGTAACTGCTTACAGGGTGCCGTAGATTTTCGTGATCAGACTGGTGCAG
>JANTGB010000062.1 GCA_024763115.1 Desulfobulbaceae bacterium
TGCGCCGACCTGATCACGAAAATCTACGGCACCCTGTAACCAGTTACAATTACAGGGGTTAGCGAAGTTATAGCGCTTACCCCATGAGTAGTTACACAATATCTTTATTTACAGAATCAAGAGTTCCGACGGTAAAGAGGAAAATATTATTAAAGGCGAATTGATAATATTTATTGTTGACAAACTAACTGTTATGTGCTTTATGTGCTCTGATAGAAAAATCTTATTGGCTGGCGGATGTTTTTGATGTAATGAAAAAATCAAACATTATAAATAATGGGAGTGCTCCATGCAAAATAAGGGAGGTGATACATAACCAGATACCGCACTTAGAATGCCCCCGGAAACAGCAAGATAAAATATCATAATTTGTTTCAGCTGTATTGATCGCTAAGTAAAAATGAATTTTCGTTTATCAAAATGATTTATTTGTTAAGGAGGATAATAAAAGGATGAATAAAATTACACTAATAATATTGACAGGGTTATTAATGATAGCCCCTTTGACGGCGGTTCAGGCGGCAGTTTCAACCGACCAGAAACCGTTTAAAGTCATTGCTAAAATGGAATATGACCGTAGTCAACATGATCCCCTTGAAATTATTCATCAGGTTACGGATGTCCTGCTCGAAAATATCGAGGAGGCCTCTAACGGTGAACTTAATATAGTTGAATCTTATGATGGTATGGAACCTGATCAGCCCATAAAGGTTCTTCATTTTCCGCCTGCAGAAGTAAATGGCGAAATACAGTATGGTGCCCAGATAGAGGTATGGACTGATAATGACAATGCTTTTATTACCAGTCTCGGGGCCAAGTACGGTGTCGCAACCCCTTGGAATATATGCGTTGTCTCATCTCCTGACATGATGGGCATGATGATGGGTATGATTGGAGGCGGTGGTTCTCCGGGAGAGACCGATCCGTCAGGCGATAAAAAGGATTATATCCTTGTAACAATGGTGAATCCTCTGGCCATTTCCAAAACTGTTTATCGAGATCTGAATTGGTCGGACAATTCATCTTTTAACCGTCACTGTAAAAATGTCACCCGAATCATCAATAAATCCACCATGGCGGTACTTAAGGCAGATACTGATTACCGGTGGAAGGCCTCTTATAGTGAACTTATATATAATGGCCTGGCAATAAAACAAAAGGATGTTAAAAATATTCCACTGGATCAGGCCATGCCGTCTCTTTATATAGCGGGCGCAAGCGCTGATACGGTTGCCTCCAACTATACTGATTATGTAAGAACAATTCCGCCGATGTTCAAACCGGGTGGCCAGCTTGAGTGTGTAGGCAAAACGGTTACCAAATTATTTACCGATCTTTTTGCCTGGATGGATCCGAATATGCCCTTTGACTGTGACCTTACCCAACCCCCATACTGCGGTCCGGTGGTTCATTTTGACAATCTTGATGATTTCAAGGCCAAATTCCCCGAAATGATCAATCAGATGTTTATGCCTCTCTGGAGACAGAATCTGGTGGGCCAGCCGTGGAAGTACATCCGCAGGTTCGGTGAAGGAGAGAATAACGAAGTTAATGTGGTGGAAATGTGCAGCAAGTTTTATGCTTCAATGGCAACAGGCACCGGATTTCATCATGCCCCGGCCCTTCCCTGCATGCTGGGTTTCTACAATGATGAAAATTGCGCGAACTCGCGCTGCGTGACGTGTCCCCCCTCCTGTGGATCAAACGTTAACATGCTGACGGCAAGCGCAGCATTTGCATGGTTTTTTAAGGATGCGGCAATGATGATGGATATGATGAATATGCCGGTACAGGCATTCATGTTTGAAAAATTCCCCCTGATCATAAACTATGAAATCAGTGCCTTGGTAAATGGCGGGCTGCAAAATGCGGGGGTTCCCGAAAGAATGCCTTTACCTTTATGGCAATAACCATAACAAACAGACCTGAATCCGATGAGGGAAAAAATGCGCTGATGGCGCATAACATTTCTTCAGCGTCTTAACTGCTTACATGACGCCATATTTTTCTGCGATCAGGCCGGCTTACGTATGACTAATACTCTGCACCGGCCTGATCGCGGAATTATCGGATGCCTTGTGAGCAGTTACTTGAATCAGCAGATATTATTGACACAAACCGCTTTCTTTGATCTGCTCGGCTATATTTTCGGCCTGTTCGCTGGTAAGCCCCAGACTTACGGCTTTTCGGACAAGTTCATCGAAACTGCGGCGGTCAACATTCTTCATGCCCAGCAGGGCTGAGTACAGCCCTTTGTTGACATCAAGCCGGCCGCTGTTCACTGCTTTCTGTAAAATTTCAGCGGCCCGCTGCGGTTGCTCCTCTACCCTGAGCGTAACATTACGGCCATACAGGGCCTGCTGCTCAGCCCTGGAAAAGTCCACCATTTTGTTGATTTTTATTGCGCCGGGCCTATGCATTTTATGCGGTTGGGCCGTTTGATTCACATCAATACCCTGCAAAAGACTCTTTACCTCCTGCTTACTCATGCGTTGTGGGTTGCCCGGCATGGTATTCCAGGCGCTGATTTTGGAAGAGTATCCCGGCCTTATTAGGGCAAGCCTGCCGGCGCCGTTAGCCAGATCAATGCCCTTGCCGCCTTCAAAGAAAATTGTTGTTCCCTGACTGTCGATTATTCCGGAATACATGGAACCACGAATGCCGATAGTGGTTGAAGGTGTTTTGCTTATAACCTTTTGAGGCAAATGTCGGCTGATAAGACCACCCATGAATCGAAATACCCCTTTCCTGATTTCCGTAGTCATCCTGTCGGTATTTCCGTCCTGCTGTCGGCTGTAATCAGCAATACGGATAACAGTGCTGCGTCCCAGACTGATAATCGAATTGTCCGAAAATAATATCTGTGCCCGGCCCTGTTTTTCCGTGATCAGCGTATCATGAAGATAAACAGGAGATTTAAGGGATAATTCCCTGATATTTCCTTCCTTGTCCAGGGCGGTAACCTGACCGCGCAAGGCAACCACTGTAGCCACGGAACCGGAAGGATTTTCAAAGGCAAATGCGGCAGCCGCAGACAATAATAAACATATGACAAGGGATAGCTTGCGAATAACAATCATTTTTTGTATCTATGAAAAAAGGTAACTATTTACCGGATAAGTATCTTAATTTAGCTAACCGCCAAAACTATTCAGAGGTAAGAGGACAAAGTGAGACTCCGTGCGCTTTAGATATGTTCGATCAGGATGTTGCAGCATACTAATGCTATTTAAGACAGCCGGATCGGACGCAGATGAAGTGCAGCTGAATAGTTACAATTTATTTTGTTCCAGCCATAAATTCACGGAGATTGCTCGCTGTCTCATCCGGCAGAGCGCCTTCCAGGGCCTCATTGAAATATTGTTCGGCTGTTTCAATATCTCCCAGATGAAAAAAGGCCTTGCCCAGTTCAACCTTAACAGCCGTTATGGCAGGATCGATAATCAATACTCGCTCAAAGGCCATAACCGCTGCCTCATAATCTCCCTTGGCAAGGGCGGCCCGGCCAAGAAAAAAATTAATCTCCGGATCGCCGGGATTATTTTTGAATAAAACAAAAAAATTATCATAGGCCCGTTTATATTCACCCGCAGCATAATATTGCCGGGCAAGAGCCGATGGGTCGGATGGTGAGGCTGCCGCAACCTCAAGATGGCAGCCGGCCAGTAATAAAATAAGCAAAAGAATTTTTTTATTCATCCTTGTTTACCTGAAGTCTTTGACGATTTTTTCCATTTCGGCCATGACTTCCTTCTGATCAAGCGTCAAAATCTTACGATCCCGCATAACTGTTTTTCCATTAATTATGGAATGAATAACATCAGAGCCGCGAGCTCCATAAACCAGATGTGAAGGAATATTATAAAGTGGGGCAAGATGGGGTTTGTTGAACTCAAGGACAATCATATCCGCCTTTTTTCCAGGCGCCAGCGAACCGATCATATGTCCGGCGCCGAGAAGCCTTGCCCCGCCCATGGTCGCCAGTTCCAGGGTCTGGTCTGCGTTCATTACCGTGGGATCCAGCGAATGCACTTTGTGCAGCTTGGCGGCAGTATCCATTTCTCCAAACATGTCAACATCATTATTGCTGGCACAGCCGTCAGTACCGAGGCCGACCGTGACCCCGGCATCCAGCAGGGCAGGGATCGGCGCTACCCCTGAGGCCAGTTTCATATTGCTTTCCGGACAATGAGCAACATTTACTCCCCGTTCGGCCAAAAGCTCTATCTCCTCTTCACTCAGAACCACACAATGAGCCGCCACAACCTGAGAATCGAGTAATCCCAGTGATTCAAGATGATTGAGTGGAGTATCGCCATACAGTTTTCTGATATTATTTACCTCATCGGCATTTTCGGAAAGATGGATAACAAAAAGGGCATTGTGGCGGTCGGCCTGTTTCCTGATCCGGGCCAGCAATTTTGGTGAACAGGTATAGGTTGAGTGAGGATCAGTGGTAATGGTAATCAGGGGATGTTGCCGGTAAAGGTCGAAAAGTTTATCAATATAGGCAAAGCCGGCATCAGGCTTGCCGTAATTAGGGGAGGGAAAATCAAACATTCCTTCCCCCAGCCAGGCTCGCATTCCGCTTTCAGCCACGGCCCGGGCCACATCCTCGGCAAAGAGATACATATCGCAGAATGAGGTGGTGCCGGAACGAATCATCTCCAGGAGGGAAAGACGGGTAGACTGGAAGACGATTTCACTGGTCAGGCCGGCCTCTCGCGGGAAAATATACTCCTGGAGCCAGGTCATCAGCGGCAGATCATCGGCAATGCCGCGCAGACAGGACATGGGGGCATGGGTGTGGACATTAATTAATCCCGGCATGACCAGTCCCTTATCAGCGGTCAGCCGGACAGCGCCGGGATATTTTTCCTGCAGCCGGGCTTTGGTTCCGATTTCAATAATTTCATCGTCAGCCACAGCCACAGCGCCGTGTTCAATTATGGTATTTTCGTTATCCAGAGTAAGTATGGTACCGCAGACCAGTAAATCGGCCCGGCTCTCATTTTGATTTGACATCTGTATGTCCCATTGTCTGTAGAACTTCAATTATCAGCTTTTGAAAATCATTTTCAGCTTTTTTTGCCTGAATTAGAATATCTTCGATAATTATGGGTTTAAAATTATCAGGATCGTTAACATTGGAAACCATGGAAATACACAGGACTTTCAGGCCCGCGTGAACTGCGACAATAACCTCGGGAACGGTTGACATGCCCACGGCATCTGCTCCGCAGTTACGCAGAAATCTTGTTTCAGCCGGGGTTTCCAGGCTGGGGCCGGGAATGGCTACATAGATGCCGCCGACCACATTATTAAACCCAAGGCGTTCAGCGCAGGAAAAGGTTATCCGCTGCAGTTCCGGATCATATGCCTGGGAGAAATCAGGGAAACGCGGTCCCCATTTGTCGATATTCGGTCCACGCAGGGGATTGTCGGGAATAAAATTCAAATGATCTTCCACCACCATTAATGTCCCGGGAGCAAAGGAAGGATTAAGGCCGCCTGCGGCATTGGATAAAAGTAAATATTGCGGCCCCAGCAGGGAGAGAACCCTTATGGGCAAAGTAAGTTCCCTGGTGGAATATCCCTCATAATAATGAAAACGGCCTTGGAGTATAGCAGTTTTTTTGCCGCCTAAGCGGGCTAAAATTAAATTACCGGCATGACTTGTTACGGTTGAATGAGGAAAATTGGGAATTGACCGGTAGGGAAAGAACTGCCCGTCGTTAATTAAATCTGCAAGGGAGCCAAGGCCGGTGCCCAGCACCAGGACTGCCTCAGGCTTAAAATTTATTCTCCGCTCCAGCCAGTGGGCGGACTCCTCGACCTGCTGCTGAAAATTTTTCATATTTATCTTTGTTATTCGTAACTATTCAGGCAGGGGCGAAAAACCGCCCCAACCACCGATCTGTAACTGTTCAGAGGTAAGCGAACGAAGTGAGACTCCGGGCGCTTCAGCTGTGCGTGATAAGGCCGGCGCAGCATACTGATGATATGTAAGACAGACTTATCGCTTGCAGATGAAGCGTAACTGTTCACCAGGGCACCAAATTTACGATAACCTTCACTCCTGTAAGTGTTTACCAGTGCCTTAGATTCGTTCATTTGGGACTTCGAAGCATACTTGTGCTATTCGAGAAGGCCCAAACGGGCGAAGATTAGGTGCTGGTGAACGCTTACGATGAAGCTCAGCAGAATAGTTACTGTTATTTTTGATAAATAAGAGGAAGTGTAAAACTGAAAATTGCCCCGCCCTCGGGGTTATCCAGTAATTCCAGGATACCGCAATGCCGCTCTTCAATAATCCGGCGGCATGATGCCAGTCCCAGACCATTGCCGTTGGTTTTGGTGGTAAAATGGGACAAAAAAATTTTTTCATGATATTTTTTCTCCACTCCGCTCCCCCAGTCCCAAATCTCAACCCTGGCCTGATTATTTGTACTTTTGAGTATGATTTCAATGTCGGAACCCTTGTCACTGGCCTGGGCTGCGTTAAAAATAAGATTGGTCAGCACTCTTTTGATTTCGGTTTTAGCAAAAAGAAAAGCAGGCAGCTCATCTAGCTGGGTAAATTTAATATTTTTGTCTTTCAGATCAGGATGGATCAGGCAGTTTGATTCTATAACTTCATGGATAAGAGCGGGGAGGGAATTTGTCTTCAAATTCTGCTGCACGGAAAAAAGTTTGGCATTGGCCAGGGCCTCGGACATCATCTGTTTCAAATTATCTGTAGTTTCCTTCATGAAATTAACATAGCGGGCATTTTGGGACTCCGGGGCGGGATGAAGCAAATCCAGAAATAAAAAAATGGAAAGAGAGTTTTTCATATCGTGGATCAGGATATTGGTTTTTTCAAACTCCCGGGCAATCATTTCCGTATCCTGCCTGATTCGCTGACTTAAAATTTTCATCATTGAAATCAACAAATTGGGCTGTTGGGCAAAATAATTATAAAACTGTTCAGCGGAAATTTTCAGCAAACGACATGACTCAATGGCTGTTACCGTGGCGGAGCGGGGTTTTTCCTCGATCAGAGCCATTTCCCCGACATAATTTATTGGTTTAACCGTGGTTATTTGTCTTTTATCCTTAACTATCTGTAATTTCCCGCTCAAGAGGATAAACATCTCAGCCGCAATCTCTCCTTCCCGGCATATAACCTCTCCGGCATTACATTCTATCTCATCTAATGTTTTTAAAAAATCAGCCAGTTGATCATGGGAAAATGAAGAAAATAGATCTATTTTTGCTAGTCGGTTTATTCGTTCTTTAGAACATATCCCCATTTTCCGCTCCAAGGTAAAAGTAATATATCTTATCAGGCATAATGATTTTTTTTGTAATCGTTCACCAGCACCTCATCTTCGCCCGTTTGGGTCTTCTCGAATAGCACAAGTATGCTTCGAAGTCCCAAACTAACGAATCTAAGGCACTGGTAAACACTTACAGGACTGAAGGTTATCGTAAATTTGGTGCCCTGGTGAACGGTTACTTTTTTTATAGTTACGAATGTAGTAACTACTCACCGGGTAAGCTCCTTCTGTTTATAGTTTTTCATAAGTAAGAGCTTATATATTATACAATTTTCCTAATTGCCGGACAACTATAAGTTGGCGGGCTCCGGGTAAATTCAAGTTTATGATCAGTAAAGCAAGTCATGAGAAAAGCAAATTTTTTTTGACTATTCAGCCGGAATCGAAAAACCGTCACACCCCCTGTCCTGTAACGGTTCGGATGTGCCTTTGATTGGAGGGACGATCATGACGACATAGTTTCCGGATTTCCTTTTTAAGGCTAAGAGGCTGTCCGAGAATAGCTACCCTACTGTAAAGCCGGAGAAATTGGCCCATTTTTTCGCTAATTTTCGTCTAATAGCGCTGCTATTTACCGAAAATGATCGAAAAACTGGTCTCAATTCTCCAACTTTTCGCTACGGGTTCTATTCTCGGACAGCCTCCTAGTGATTCAGGGGAGCCTTTATGACTTGAAAAATCTTGAGGTGAGAGGCGGAGCCCTGGAAACGTTATGGAGGTATACTATTCCGGAGGCGGAAGTGGCTGCTTAGCTGTTTTTTAAACCTGCCAGGTAAGTGAAGACTCCGAGCGAGTATGGAACAGAGTGACAGCCTCTAAGGAGTGAGGCACAAAAAAGGCTGAACAATCAATATTGTTCAGCCTTTTTTTGCAGTGAAGATAAAAAAAGATGGTAACTATTCAGCCGCGCTTCTTCTGCGCACGATCAGGCTGTGCCGGCCCGATCGCCCACATCTGAAGCACATGGAGTCTCACTTCGTTCGCTTACCTCTGAACAGTTACAAAGTTTCCTTATGCAAGTTCTTTCATGATGGCGTCACTGACTTCTTGAATGCTCGCGCTGCCATCAACCGATATGACTTTGGCATCGCTGTTGTTTTTAAAATAGTTAACAGCGGCCATGGTGCCGGTTTTGTCATCATAATATATATCATGACGTTTATTGATTGCTTCCTCGTCCTGATCGTCGGCCCGGGTGGAAAGTTCGCCGCCGCATATACGGCAGACCAGTTTACCGTCTTTTTCCACTGGCATAATAGCAGCAAAAGCAATATGATTAGGATGGTTGTTGTCGTTGGCGCAAAGACGGCGGCCCATAATCCGTTCTTTGGCAATCTGGCGATCCAGGACTATTTCAATAACATAATCAAGGGGCATGCCTTTTTCTTTCAAGGCTTTGTCAAGGGCTTCAGCCTGGGCCAGCGAACGGGGGAAACCGTCGAGCAGCCAGCCTTTATCTTTCGATTTTTCCAAGGTTTCGAGAACCATGGGAATGGTGATGTCATCGGGTACCAGATCACCGCGATCAATATATTCTTTGGCTTTTTTACCCAGTTCAGTGCCGCCCTTGATGTGCTCACGGAAAATAGCTCCTGACTCAATGTGATCCAAGCCGTATTTTTCTTTTACAATAGCTCCCTGGGTTCCTTTACCGCTGCCGTTTGGTCCAAATGCCAGAATGTTCATGTCTTACTCCTTTTTTGATGATTGATTTTTGCGTAACATTATGAAAAATGTTTAAACTTGGTTAGTTACTAAAAGAGTATAAAAATAGTAAGCTATTTATAAGTATTTAATGAAAAACGAAGCAAGTATATACCAAGCTGGAATTCTCCGCCATGAAAAATTGCAAAAATTGTAAAAATAGCCGTAACTATTCAGAGGTAAGCGAACGAAGTGAGACTTCGTGTACTTCGGCTGTGCGTGATAAGGCAGGCGCAGCATGCTGATGTTATGTAAGACAGATTTGTCGCGTGCAGATGAAGCGCAGACAAATTGTTACACATAGCCTTAGTCCCTTAGAATTAATTTTCGTGTTTTTTATGGCAAGAAATTGAAAACTTTCTTTGAAATAAACAACTTGCATCTACTGTTAAGGGACTTAT
>JANTGB010000063.1 GCA_024763115.1 Desulfobulbaceae bacterium
TAGGGTCAGCCATGATTTTTGCGCTGCGGCGGGGAAAATTCTGTTTAATAATTATTTCAGCGGGAATAGTAGCCTGCAGCATCTTGATAACTTCTTTTATGATGGAAATGATATCCAGAGGATATTTTGGAGTTTTATGATGGCGGCTGAAGGTCATAATCTGAGCAACAAGATCCCTGGCCCGGTACGCGCCTTTTTTGATACCTTCAAGATATTGCAGCAGTTCCTTGTCTTTGGGCGCGAAGTGCAGGGCCAGATCGGTATAGCCGGTTATGGCGCTTAAAATATTGTTAAAATCGTGGGCTATTCCGGCAGCCATGGTTCCAATGGCCTCCATTTTTCTGGCCTGGAGAAGTTCGTTCGCCAGGCGGTTCCGTTCCTCTTCAGCATGAAATCGGTTGATAATCTCCTGGTGCAGCTGGTCGTTTGCCTGTTGAAGTTCCATTGTCCGTTCCAGAACTTTTTCTTCAATTTTTTCCTTGGCCTTTCTTACTTTTTCTTTTTCTTTTGTCAGCAGATAGGCCAGATAAAAATCCCGCCGGGCATAATGTTCCATGGAGTATCCGGCAAACATGCCGATTACATTAGCGCTGATAAAGAAAAAATTGTTATTTATAATTATGGCAACAGGCGTGTTGAGCAGAACTGCCGCTATTCCGTATAATAAAACAAGGAGCCAGCCGCCAAACGTAGCCCAGATAAAACGAATTTTAAACATATAGGCCAGCATCAAAATCAGGATCAGCCCGGCATAATAGGAAAAACTGACCGGCGGCGGGGCAATGACAATCATGGCGATAATTCCGCTTCCAGCCACTATCTCATAAAGTACCAGGGTGAGTTGGGCAAATTTTTTAAAATATGAAGTAAAGCTGAAAAGCAGAATGGCTATGCTGACGGGACAGAAGATAAGGTAGCGGATAAACCAGAAAATTTTTTTAAATTCCGGCACCAGACAGGCATCAAGAATGCCGAAAACGGAATAGAGAGCCAGGCCGAGGACAGCGATTAAACGATAGGTAAAAAGGCTCTGGGTAAAATAATGTTCGAGGAAAGTATTTTCGAGATCTTTCTGATCATCCCTGAAGGCAAGAGTCAGGGGATGAAGATGCATTTCCGTGGAAGCTGACGGAAAAAATGTTTGTGGGGCATTTTTAATTTGGGGCATTTTATTCGACTGCAGGCAGGCTCCTACGGGATCAGCTTTTTTGCAAGGGCTTTGCAGGAGAATGCCTGCAGGCGACCTGAGATTCAAACATGATGGATTCGTAAAAAGGTAAAAAATCCACGTATCGTCATTCCGGCTCGAATAATTATAAAAAAATGACTTTTTACGAGACCATCAAACATTACAATCAACACTAAATTGTTCAGGGAAAAGCTGTCCCTATAACAGACCTCGTTAAATAATCGTAAAATTAATGCTGTTTCCTGGACATTCTGCTGTAAATTTGCCCGGAGTCTCATTCAAGGTTCAAGGTTCAGAGTTTAGAGAATACCCGTTATCTCAAGGGTTCCAGCAACCGTGAACCCTGAACTTTGAACCTTTTAACCCAGACCAACCGTCCAATTTTAACCAAATTCCTTACCAGTAAAGGATTTGCGGTCAATAACAAAAAGTTTTTCACGAGGTCTGTATAATGCCTATTTACCAAAAAGGCCGCGCAGGGCATCCATGCCCTGTTTCATAGCATTATCCATATCCTGATTATTCCCATTGGTGGTGGATGGAGGGGCTTGCCGGTCATATTCTCCAGCCGGGACATTCCCGGCATTCATACCGGGCCGGCCGCTTTCCGGGTCAAGCAGCCAGGCAATAGTCTGTCCGGCCATGGAACGGGCAGCCTGATCGGCCTGAGGGTCATGTTCAATTGTCACTCCCGGTGGTATTGCAAAAACTTTATCAGATATAGAGCCTTTGTTGATATCGGTGGCAACGGTTTTAAAATTCATTCCCCCCATATTTGTCTCACTTTTTAAAATAATTGCGGTGTCGTGGATCATATAGGTTGTACTTCCCATAGCCGTAACCTTGTCACAGCTGTAGCCAAGAATTTCAGCCGCATTTTTTTCAAATTCCCCCTGGATGCCCTTCATGGCCGAGCGCCCTGATTTTTCAGCGTTTTTCCGCAACTTTTTTTTCTCGCTTCTGGACAAACCGTTATATTCTTCAATCATGTATTTGACCGGATTAACGGACTTTGTCCCACTTTTTTGCTGCAGGTCAATCTGGTAAATCCAGTCGGGCGTAGTAATTTCCATGGTGTCGGTATTGGTAGTCATAAACATGATTTTACTGGTTGACTGCCGATGTCTGGCTGTTTCCTTCCCATATTTGCGGATATAAAGGGTTTCCGAGCCGTTTTCCGAGCCGCTGATCGCATATTTTATAGTTGCCTGTTTAAACGGCAGTTTGACATCCCAGGGATTTGCCGCCCCCATGACCGGAGTTGCCGGCAATAACAGGATAAGAAAAGAGTAAAAGAAAAATAAAAGTGTGTGTTTCATGGTTATCCTCCAGATATGTTTTCAGATACGTATTTTGACAGCATGGCGGCGTGGGAACCTGCCGGCAGGCAAAAATAAAAATTCTCTACTTTTAAATTATTATTTTAATTACAGAATACTCTTTTTACCAGTAAATATTCAATTTATGTTTAAAATAAATTTCGCCAGACAACTTATTTTTAGTCCCTTAGAATTAATTTTCGTGTTTTTTATGGCAAAAAATTGAAACTTTCTTTGAAATAAACAACTTGCATCTACTGTTAAGGGACTTTCACCCCTCAGGTAAGCGCTAGACTCCGAGGGGGCACTGAAAAGAGTCCTAAGAACCCTGAGGTTTTCTTCCACTTTAGTGGGTTAGGCGCTTAAAGTCATTGTCTAAACAATTTTTTGTTTTAATTTTTGGTAACTGCTCCATATGTGGTGATGGCACCTAAACCGTTGGTCTGCAGGCGATAATTAGTCGAACTGCCGGAGGCCTCTTTTTTCAAGCCGAGTTTTAGTAAAAAGCGTAGTGCCTTTTTCTTGAAAAGCTGCAATAAAAAACAGGTAAGCGAATAATCCGAAAAACTTGAAATAATACTTTGAAACTAACAACTTACGTAATCCTCCAAGACATTTATTCTAAGAATATGATAGTTTCTTCCGCTTTAGTGGGTTAGTATAAATGAAGCAAAATCATGACCGGCTGATTATAATCGCCGGCAGCCGATCATCAGCAGATTAAGGCAAAAATTATATTAAAAAAAACGGGATATCCTCTTAGCGCAAGTAGGGGCGCCCCTACGGAAACGATCCAGCGTTAACTGGATAGCCCCTTTAAAAAAACTAAAATCATGACCAACTTTGTACATCTTCATGTTCACACCCAGTACAGTCTGCTGGACGGCGCCATCCGTCTGGACGATCTTTTTAAAAAATGTAAAGAATTCAGCATGGACACGGTGGCCATCACCGACCATGGCGCCATGTATGGAGCCCTGGAGTTTTATGTCAAGGCGAAAAAGGCCGGGATAAAACCCATTATCGGCTGTGAATTTTACATTGCCCCTGATTCCCGGTTCAGTAAAAAGGCAAAAAGCCCGGGCAAGGCCGCCTTTCATCTGGTTTTGCTGGCCATGGATTTAAAGGGCTATAAAAATTTAATGAAACTGGCCACCATCGCCCAGATGGAAGGCTTTCATTATAAGGCCAGGATAGACAAGGAGGTTCTGGCCCGGCATAATGAAGGGCTGATTGCCATGACCGCCTGCCTCCATGGTGAAATTCCCTATCTGATTGCCAAGGAAAAAAATATTGCCGCAGCAAGGCAAAAGGCTCTGGAGCTTAAGGAGATATTCGGCGACCGCCTTTATTTTGAAATTCAGGAAAACGGCATTGCCGAACAGACCATTGCCAACCAGGGACTGCTGGAGCTGGCAGGAGAACTTGACATACCTCTGGTAGCCACCAATGACTGCCATTATCTTAACCGCGAGGAGTCGGCAGCCCACGAACTGCTGCTCTGTATCCAGACCGGCAAGACCATTCATGACAACAACCGTTTTAAATTTTCAACCGACCAGCTCTATTTCAAGTCAGCCGAGGAAATGGAAGAGGCCTTCAGCTATTGCCCCGAGGCCATTGCCGAAACCCGGCGCATTGTCGAGCGCTGCAATCTTGAACTTTCCTTTGACGATTATTACTTTCCTGCCTTTCCGGTGGAAGAAGGGGAAACCCTGGAAAGTATGTTTGAGCGGGACTGTCGCCGGGGCTTTAGTGAAAGAATGGCGGAACTGAGCAAGCACCGGAAAACAGACAGCAAGACTGAAAAAATATATCGAGACCGGTTGGACATGGAAATCGGCATCATCAAGGAAATGGGATTTTCCGGTTATTTTCTGATTGTTGCCGATTTTATCAACTGGGCCAAGGATCATCAGATTCCGGTGGGGCCGGGGCGCGGTTCCGGGGCCGGCAGTCTGGCCGCTTATGCCATGCGGATTACCGACATCGACCCCATTCCCTATGGCCTTATTTTTGAGCGTTTTCTTAATGTTGAACGTAAGAGCATGCCCGATTTTGACGTGGATTTCTGCCAGGAACGGCGGGGCGAGGTCATTGATTACGTTCATGAAAAATATGGCGGGGACAGCCATGTGGCCCAGATAATCACCTTTGGTTCCATGAAGGCCAAGGGGGTTATCCGTGATGTGGGCCGGGCCCTGGGAATTCCCTTTGGTAATGTCGACCGGGTGGCGAAACTGATCCCTGACGGCCTGAAGATGACGATCAAAAAGGCCCTGGAGGAGGAACCGCGCCTCAAGGATTTACAGAAACGCGATTCCCGGATAGGTGAGCTTATTTCCATTGCCCTGGTGCTGGAGGGGTTGCAGCGCCACACCTCAACCCATGCCGCCGGGGTGGTGGTTTCGCCCGAGCCCATGGTGGAATATCTGCCCATGTGCAGAGGCCCCAAGGGTGAGGTTCTGACCCAGTACGCCATGAAGTATACCGAGATGACCGGCCTGATCAAGTTTGATTTTTTAGGCCTTAAAACCCTGACCGTAATCGATCGGGCCCGGAAACTTATTGAACAGGCCATTGACAAGCCTCTGGATATTTCCGCTATTCCGCTTGATGATCTGAAAACCTATGACCTGCTCTGCCGGGGTGACTCCCTGGGGGTTTTCCAGCTGGAGAGTTCGGGTATGCGCGGCCTGCTGGTCAAGATGAAACCAGAGGTTTTTTCCGATCTTATTGCCCTGGTGGCCCTGTATCGGCCCGGCCCCCTGGACAGCGGTATGGTTGATGCCTTTGTCGAAACCAAGCATGGCCGGCAGAAGGCCACATACCTGCTGCCCGAACTTGAGCCTATCCTGAAAGAGACCTACGGGGTCATTGTCTACCAGGAACAGGTTATGAAAATTTCCAATGTCCTGGCCAGTTATTCCCTGGGTGACGCTGATATTCTCCGCCGGGCCATGGGCAAAAAAATCCCTGAGGTCATGGAGGAGGAACGGGAAAAATTCATGGCCGGGGCCAGGGCCAATAATCTTGACATGGAAAAAGCCGGCAAGATTTTCGACCTGATGGCCATGTTCGCCGGATACGGTTTCAACAAGTCGCACAGCGCCGCCTATGCCCTGATTGCCTACCAGACCGCCTGGCTCAAGGCCCATTATCCGGCCCAGTTCATGGCAGCCCTGCTCTCCTGCGATGTCAACAATACCGACAAGGTGGTACTTTATATCAACGAGTGCAAGGAGCATGAAATAGACGTACTGCCCCCGGACATCAATGAAAGCGATCATGATTTTACCGTAATCAACGACTGCATCCGTTTTGGTCTGGCCGCAGTAAAAAATGTCGGGGGCGCGGCCCTGGATTCCATCATGGAGGAGCGGCGCAAAGACGGGCCGTTCAAGTCTCTGGGTGATTTCTGCGCCCGGGTTGACTCCCGCAAGGTAAACAAGCGGGTAATTGAGAGCCTGATTAAATCAGGGGCCTTTGATTCCACCGGGGCCAGGCGTTCCCAGCTCTTTGCTATCCTGGATCAGGCCATGGAACATGCCCAGGCAGCTCAGCGCGACAGGGAGAGCGGCCAGCTTTCACTTTTTTCCCTGATGCCGGCCGAGGTCAAGGAAAAATCCACGGTTATTCCCCTGCCTGATATCCCGGAATGGCCTGAGCAGGAAAAACTGGCTGCGGAAAAGGAGACGGTCGGATTTTATATTACCGGCCATCCCCTGGATGATTTCCGCCGGGAATTAAGTGGTCTCTGCTCCGCTAAAATCAGCGATCTGGCAGAATCAAATGATAATATCGCGGTCAGGGTCGGCGGCCTGTTCAGCAGTTACAAGGATCATAAGAGCAAAAAAGGCGAACGTATGGCCTTTGCCGTGCTTGAAGATACAGTAGGCCGGGTGGAAGTCCTGATTTTTCCGGCAACCTTTGCCCGCTCTTCGCATCTGCTTGATGCGGGTCAGCCGGTGATTGTCCAGGGAAAATTACAGAAGGAAGAAGATCACGGGGCAAAGATCATTGCTGATGAAATTCTGACCCTGGATGAGGCCCGGCTGCAATATACTTCCAAAACTCAAATTATGCTTAAAGCCGAGCTGGTCAATACCCCCAGGCTTACTGAGTTGAAAAAGGTGCTGCAGCAGAATCACGGCCCCTGCCCGGTCTTGCTTACCCTCCATTTTGCCGGACGGGGAGAGGCGGATATTGAAAGCACCGAACTTACCATTACCCCAAGCCTGAACTTCAGCGAAATGGTGGAAAAAATCCTGGGCTACCAGGCCGCAAGTTTTAAAATGATCCGGCCTGAACTCAAAGAAAGAAAGAAAAAAAACGGCAAGTGGGGCGGAAAAGAAAATTAATTTTCTTTACTTTTACCTCATATTGTGGTCTGATTTTTATCAACATACTTCATTTAGTATTCATGCTGTTCTCTTCCTGCAATTCAGATGTGCTTTAACTCTTACAATTAATCATAACAAATTCAGCGAGATAAAATGTCCAAAAATATAAAATCAATCGATATTCCTCTGCCTGCCACCGCCACCATTCCGGTTTTTGCCGATAATGCCAAAACCGTGCTGGAACGACGCTATCTGAAAAAAAATGAACAGGGAGAAGTTCAGGAAGAGCCCTGGGAGATGCTCTGGCGGGTGGCCCGAACCATTGCCGGGGCGGATGCTCTTTATCGGCCTGAGCAGCCTCTGGATAAGTTGGCCAGGCAATTTTATGAAATGATGGCCAGGCGGGATTTTCTGCCCAATTCTCCTACCCTGATGAATGCGGGCCGGGTACTGGGCCAGCTTTCAGCCTGCTTTGTTCTGCCGGTGGAAGATTCCATGGAAAGTATTTTCGAGGCGATTAAACAGACGGCCCTGATTCACAAAAGCGGCGGCGGTACCGGATTTTCCTTTTCCCGGATCAGGCCGCGCAATGATGTGGTTCATTCCACTAAGGGCGTCTCCAGCGGACCTATCTCATTTATGAATGTTTTTGACGGGGCCACGGAAACCATCAAGCAGGGCGGAACCAGGCGCGGGGCAAATATGGCCATTCTCCGGGTGGATCATCCCGATATCATGGATTTTATCAAGGTTAAGGCTGATCTGGGGCTACTCAATAATTTTAATCTGTCTGTGGCCATAACTGATAATTTCATGCAGGCCGTAGCCAATAATGAAGATTATGATCTGCTTAATCCCCGCAACAACGAGGTCGTGGCCCGCAAGAGCGCTACCAAGGTTTTCCGCCAGATTGTCAAGCAGGCCTGGCTTTCCGGGGAGCCCGGCATTGTCTTTATCGACCGGATAAACGCAGACAATCCTACCCCGGCAGTCGGCGCTATCGAAAGCACCAATCCTTGTGGTGAGCAACCGTTGCTGCCCCATGAATCCTGCAATCTGGGCTCATTGAATCTTTCCCATATGGTCAAAGACGGCAAAGTTGATTTTGCCAAACTGAAGGAAATCGTGGAGCTTAGCGTTCACTTTCTTGATAATGTGGTTGATGTCAACCATTATCCCCTGCCCATTATTGAAAAAACGACCAAGGAGAACCGGAAAATCGGCCTGGGTGTCATGGGTTTTGCTGATATGCTTATTCAACTGGGCCGTCCCTATTCCTCGCCGGAAGCGGTAAAAACCGCTGAAGAGGTCATGGGTTTTATTGACCGGACCGCCGGAGATGCCTCAAGCCGCCTGGCTGAAAAACGTGGTTCCTTTCCTAATTTCAAAAAAAGTATTTATGCCGTGGGCCCGGATTCGCGGCCCATGCGCAATGCCACCCGCACCACCATAGCCCCCACCGGCACCATAAGTCTGCTGGCCGGCTGCTCCAGTGGAGTTGAACCCCTGTTTGCCGTGGCCTTTGTCCGCCGGGTAATGGATAATGACGAATTTTTTGAGGTCAATCCGCTTTTCGCCGAACTTGCCGAAGAACAGGGTTTTTATTCCAAGGATCTGCTGAAGAAAATCGCCGAGCAGGGCTCTGTCCAGGGAATTGAAGAAATTCCCCGGAAATACCGGCGGATTTTTGAAACAGCCCATGATATTACCCCGAAAAATCATATTGACATCCAGGCCGCCTTTCAGAAACATACCAACAACGCGGTGAGCAAAACCATTAATTTTGGTCATCTTGCCACTGAAGATGATGTTATGGAGGCCTACCAGCTTGCCTATTCCCTGGGCTGCAAGGGGGTTACCATTTACCGGGACGGCTGCCGGGACAACCAGGTATTAAATATCGGTAAAACCGACAAGAAACCGGGAAAGGAAGGAGAACGGCTGATAAAACGGGATCGGCCCCGGCGGTTAAACGGCAGCACCTACCAGATGACCACGGGCTGCGGCCCCATGTATGTTACCATCAATGAAGATGACGACCACCAGGTCTTTGAACTTTTCAACACCGTGGGCAAGGCCGGGGGCTGCGCTGCCAGCCAGTGCGAGGCAATCGGTCGCCTGGTTTCTCTGGCCTGGCGCAGCGGTATGCCCCCGGAACCCGTGGTTAAGCAGCTTATCGGTATCAGCTGTCATAAGCCTGCCGGCTTCGGCAATAATCGGGTGGTTTCCTGCGCTGATGCCATTGCCCAGGCCATTCGCCAGCATCTGGAAAAAACCAACGGCTGCAAGGATGCTTCTCTCCAGGGTGAAACAATGTTCGGCGCCTGCCCGGAGTGCGGCGGCGTTATTGAGCATGAAGGCGGCTGCTGTATCTGTCATGCCTGCGGCTATAGCGAGTGCGCGTAATCAGAGGACAGAGGGCAGAAGCCAGAGGACAGAAAAGGTCAAGCCGGAGAACATAGGATGAAAAAGTTAGTGCAAAAATAATTTTAATATTATTTAATTAGGTATTGTGTTTTTTCAGTGGGAG